>CAVGTD010000046.1:0-14605 GCA_963632215.1 Clostridiales bacterium | reverse complement strand
CTTGCGGAGCTGCTCTTCGGGGATACCCACTGCATCGGGGAGCTTGCCGCCGTTTGCGTTGATGATGTCCACGTATTCCTGGGGAACAGAAGAAGAGCCGTGAAGCACGATGGGGAAGCCCGGGAGTTTCTCCATGATGGCGTCGAGGATGTCGAACGCGAGGGGAGGAGGAACGAGCTTGCCAGTCTTCGGGTCGCGGGTGCACTGCTCGGGAGTGAACTTGTAGGCACCGTGAGAAGTACCGATAGAGATGGCGAGAGAGTCAACGCCAGTCTTCGAAGTGAAGTCGATCACTTCTTCGGGCTTCGTGTAGTGGCATACGTCAGACGAAACTTCGTCCTCAACGCCGGCGAGCACGCCGAGTTCGCCTTCAACAGTCACGTCGTGCTGGTGAGCGTATTCTACAACCTTCTTAGTGAGGGCAACGTTCTCTTCGTAGGGGAGTGAAGAACCGTCGATCATCACAGAGGAGAAACCGAGGTCTACGCAGCTCTTGCAGAGTTCGAAGCTGTCGCCGTGGTCGAGGTGAAGAACGATTTCGGGGTGGTGGCAACCGAGTTCCTTAGCGTATTCCACTGCGCCTTCTGCCATGTAGCGGAGGAGCGTTTCGTTGGCATAGTTGCGTGCGCCCTTAGACACCTGGAGGATCACCGGTGACTTGAGTTCAGAAGAAGCCTTGATGATAGCCTGAAGCTGTTCAAGGTTGTTGAAGTTGAATGCAGGGATTGCATAACCGCCGTTGATGGCACGCTTGAACATGTCGCGTGTGTTCACCAAGCCAAGTTCTTTGTAGTTTACCATGATTGATAAATGATTTATGTATGTGTTTATACCGTTTTTCTATCTGCAAAAGTACAATATCTTGCCTTATGGGGCAAAAAATCGTTTTTGTATTTTCCTTTTTGGCGTTTGCGCTGACGTTTTGCGCATTGTCGCCGTGTGCCGGCTGGCCCGCAGGGGGCGTTGGCGGCCGGGCGTTTACCAGGCGAAGAGGGGCATCGACTTCATGGTGTCGTTCACCTTGGCGCGGACGCTTGCGATGACCGTCTCGTCGGTTGGGGCGTTGAGCACCGTCTCGATCATTTCGGCTATCTGGTCCATGAAGTCCTCCTTTGCGCCGCGTGTGGTGATGGCCGACGTGCCGAGGCGGATGCCCGAGGTCTGGAAGGCCGAACGCGTGTCGAAGGGCACCATGTTCTTATTGACGGTGATGTCGGCCGCCACGAGGGCGTTCTCAGCCACCTTGCCGGTGAGTTCGGGATACTTGTCGCGCAGGTCGACGAGCATGGAGTGGTTGTCGGTGCCGCCGCTGACGATGGTGAAGCCGCGGCGGATGAGCTGCTCGGCAAGGCGGGCGGCGTTTTTCTTGACCTGCTCGGCGTAGGTGCGGAACTCAGGCTGCAGGGCTTCGCCGAAGGCTACGGCCTTGGCGGCGATTACGTGTTCGAGCGGTCCGCCCTGAATGCCGGGGAACACTGCGCTGTTGAGCAGTTGGCCCATAGTTTTCACTACGCCCTTGGGCGTGGTCTTGCCCCACGGGTTTTCGAAGTCCTTGCCCATGAGAATCATGCCGCCGCGCGGGCCGCGGAGCGTTTTGTGGGTGGTGGTGGTGACGATGTGGGCGTATTTCACGGGATTGTCGAGCAGTCCGGCGGCGATAAGTCCGGCCGGGTGGGCCATGTCGACCATAAAGATTGCCCCCACCTCGTCGGCGATGCGGCGCATACGGGCGTAGTCCCACTCGCGGCTGTAAGCCGAGCCGCCGCCTATGATCATCTTGGGCTTGTGCTGGCGGGCGAGCTGCTCCATCTCGTCGTAGTCAACAAGGCCCGTCTCCTTGTCGAGATTGTAGCCGATGGGGTTGTAGAGGATGCCGGAGGTGTTGACCTTAGAGCCGTGCGAGAGGTGGCCGCCGTGGTCGAGGTTGAGGCCCATAAAGGTGTCGCCGGGATTGAGGCACGTGAGGAACACGGCGGCGTTAGCCTGCGCGCCGGAGTGGGGCTGCACGTTGGCGTACTCTGCGCCGAAGAGTTTCTTGGCCCGTTCGATGGCGATGGTTTCCGTTTGGTCTACCACGCCGCAGCCGCCGTAGTAGCGGTGGCCGGGGTAGCCCTCGGCGTACTTGTTGGTGAGCCACGAGCCCATGGCTCGCATCACGTCGTCGCTCACGAAGTTTTCAGAAGCAATGAGTTCGATACCTCGCAGCTGACGCTGGTGCTCCTCTTCAATGAGGCGGAAGATTTCGGTGTCTTTCATACAGTGTCGAAGTTAAGTGTAAGGTTTTAATGTGTATGTGTTTCAGGGAAAGCGGTGAGCGGCTTTCCGGTGCTTCATTTCTTTACGGAAAAGCCGAACCGCCCGATGAACGCCCCAAGGGCGTAGTATGCGCCGTGGAGGTAGACGAGCGGCTTGGACTGTTCGAGGTGCCATTTGCCGTCGGCGTCGAGAAAGGACTCGTCGACCTGTACGTTGACCACTTCGGCCACGAACATGTCGTGCGAACCGAGGTGGACGATTTCGCGCACGCGGCACTCAATGTTGAGGGGCGACTCCTTGACGACGGGCGTTTGGATGCAGCTCGAGGGGGCGGGGGTGAGGCCCGTTTCGCGAAACTTGTCGTAGTCGCGCCCCGAGCGCACGCCGCACCAGTCTGTGGCGCGGGCCATGCTCTCGGTGGTGAGGTTGATGACAAACTCCATGTTGCGCTTGATGATGTCGTACGAGTGCCGCTCGGGCCGCACGGAGATGTAACACATCGCCGGGTTGGTGCAGACCGTCCCCGCCCAGGCCACGGTGAAGAGGTTGTATTCCTCCTCCGTGGTGCCGCACGAAATGAGCAGGGCCGGGAGCGGATAGATCATTGTGCCGGGTTTCCAGTCGAGTTTGCCGTTCATGGGGGAGAAATTGTCAGAGGAGTTTTACGGAGTCGAGACGCTGTTCCTTTTCGCAGTAGCGGCACTGAATGATGCCGGAGTCTGCGCCGGTCACGTGGAAGAACGTGCGCATGGGTTCGTTGTTGGTGATGCACTTGGGGTTGGCGCATTTTACGATGCCCACGATTTCGCGGGGCAGTTCGACGCGCTTTTTCTCCACCACCTCGTAGTCGCGGATGATGCAGAGGCTCGCGTTGGGGGCCACCACGCTCAACACGTTGAGTTCGGCGTCGGTGAAGAAGCGGTCGGCTATCTTGATGATGCTCTTGTTGCCCATTTTCGCGCTGGGCAGGTTGTAGCCTATCATCACCTGCGACTGGACGTTCTGGTCCTCGAGGTGGAGCAGGCGAACCACCTGAAAGAGTTTTGCGGAGGGGATATGGTCGATAACGGTGCCGTTCTTAATGGCGGCCACCATCAGTTCTTGGCGTTTCATTGCGGTATGGTATAAATAAGGAGTGGGGGAGGGGTTATTTTTCCTTGATGTCGTCGAGCGTGATGCCCAGCACGTCGCAAATGATGGCTTGACGCGCGTAAAGACCGTTGCGGGCCTGCTCGAAGTAGTAGGCGTGGGGGTCGTTGTCTACGTCGTAGGCAATTTCGTTGACGCGGGGCAGGGGGTGGAGTATCTTCATGTTCGGACGCGCGCTGTCGAGCATCGAAGCGTGAAGGATGTACACGTCCTTCACCCGCTCGTACTCCATGAGGTCGGTGAACCGCTCGCGCTGCACGCGGGTCATGTAGAGAATGTCCGCCTTGCTGATGATTTCGGAATTGAAGTCCTCGTACTCGTAGTACTTGATGTGGTGTTCGCGGCAGTATATTTTGTACTCCTCGGGCAGGGCGAGTTCCTTGGGCGCGATGAAGTGGAACGTGGGGTTGAAGTGGCGCATGGCCATAATGAGGGAGTGGACGGTGCGCCCGTATTTGAGGTCGCCCACGAGGAAGATGTTGAGATTTTCGAGTGTACCCTGCGTTTTGTAGATGCTGTAAAGGTCGAGCATCGTCTGCGAGGGGTGCTGGTTTGCGCCGTCGCCGGCGTTGACGATGGGCACGGGCGACACCTCGCTGGCATAGCGCGCCGCCCCTTCGAGGTAGTGGCGCATGACGATAACGTCGGCGTAGTTGCTCACCATCATGATGGTGTCTTTCAGCGTCTCGCCCTTGGTGGAGCTTGTCACCTTGGGGTCGGTGAAGCCGATGACGCGGGCTCCGAGTCGGTTGGCTGCCGTTTCGAACGACAGGCGCGTGCGGGTGGACGGCTCGAAGAAGAGCGTGGCAACGACCTTGTCCTCCAAAATCTTGCGGTTGGGGTGTTTCTCAAACTCCTGCGCCATCCGTATGAGGTACATCAGTTTTTCCTTCGACTGGTTGGCAATCGTCACTAAACTATGGTTCTCGCTCATTGTTGTTTGTATTTTAAGTTGCCGTATATGGGATTTTCATTTTGGGGTTGGCGGCTATGCTCGCCCGGGCGGTTATTGCGCCTTTTGCAGCCAGGCCAAAAGGTCTGCCACGACGAAGCTGCTGCCGCCTATATATATAAAGTCGTCCGCCGTGGCGTTGGCCTTTGCCGCCTCGTAGGCCGTCGGCACGTCGGGATAGGCCGTGCCCGAAAGGCCGTGCTTCGCGCCGAGTTCCTTGACCCTTTGCTCGTCCATGGCGCGGCGCACCGAGGCCCGCGTCCAGTAGTAGGCGGCATTGGCGGGGAGCATCGCCATGACGTGGTCCACGTCCTTGTCCGCCGCCATGCCGAAGACGATGTGCGCCTTCGGGTAGTCGTTCGCTGCCTGGCGGAGCTGATGCCCGAGGTAGTGCCAGCCGCCCGTGTTGTGGCCCGTGTCGCAAACGGTCATGGGGCTTTCGGCAAGCGTTTGCCAGCGGCCTTGCAGCCCGGTAGCCTCGCACACGTGGCTGAAAGCGTAGCGCAGGTCGGCGTCGGTGAGGCCGAGTTCGTCCTTAATCCGCTTGTAGGCGCAGAGCAGGGTGTTGGCGTTCTTAGTCTGGCATTCGCCTGAGAGTTCGGCTTCGATTGTCCCGAACGAACGGGTCTGATACGTGCGGCGGCGCGCCTCGTTTGTCCCGGCCTGGAGTATTTCCTGCTCGTCTTCGGCGAAGAATACGGGCGCGCCGACGCTGCTGGCCGCGGCGTTGAACACGGGACGTGTCTCGTCGTTCGCCTCGCCTATCACGACGGGTACGCCGGGCTTGATGATGCCGGCTTTTTCGGCAGCTATCTTGGCGAGCGTGTCGCCGAGGAACTGCGTGTGGTCGAAGCTGATGTTAGTGATTACGGAGAGGATGGGGGTGATGATGTTCGTGCAGTCGAGCCTTCCGCCAAGTCCCACTTCTATCACGGCAATGTCGACCCCGGCATCGGCGAAATACTTAAAGGCGAGGGCGGTGGTCAGTTCGAAGAACGAGGGGTGGAGCGGTTCGAAAAACGCGCGTTCGTCGCGGACGAAGTCCACCACGTACTGCTCAGGCACGGGTTCGCCGTTCACCCTGATGCGCTCGCGGAAGTCCACGAGGTGGGGCGATGTGTAGAGGCCCGTTCGGTAGCCCTTGCGCTGCAGCATGGCGGCGAGGGTGTGGGCGCAGCTGCCCTTGCCGTTTGTGCCGGCAATGTGGATGGTTTTGTAACGGGTGTGGGGGTGGTTGAAGTGTGCGTCGAGCGCATGGGTGTTGGACAGTCCCTCCTTGTACGCCGCACCGCCCACCTGCTGAAACAGAGGCGCGGCGGCGTAGAGATATTCTATGGTTTCCTCGTAGGTCATGGTAGTGCTTTGCGCGGCGGCCGCATCGGGAGGCTTAAAGTTCACTGCGTGCCGTTGCACAAACAAAAGTATAACAAAAAAATGAGTTAACGGGTTCGCCCGGAACCTGTTAACTCATTTTCCTATCGATTGAAATAATTGCGGAATGCGCGGAAGATTTTCGTCTTGACGCTTTCCGACGGCTGAATGTTCTCGTTGTCCTTCATCGCCTCGAAGCTCTTTCGTTCGTCCTTGTTGAGTTCTTCGGGGATGTAGACGCTGATGTTCACCACAATGTCGCCCGTTCCGCTGCCGTAGCCCTGCACGGCCGGCAATCCCTTGCCGCGGAGGCGGAGCGTGGTGCCTGGCTGCGTACCCGGCTCAATCTTGATGCGCGCCTTGCCGGTGAGGGTGGGTATCTCGACGGTGTCGCCGAGGGCGGCTTGGGGTACGGAGAGCAGGAGGTTGTAGATGAGGTCGTTCTCGTCGCGGATGAAGTTGGGGTGGGGGGCTTCCTCGATAATCACCTGAATGTCGCCCGGCACGCCGTTGTGTACGGCGGCGTTGCCCTTGCGCGGCACGTTGACCACCATGCCCTCGGCCACGCCGGCGGGGATTTTGATTTCAACGATTTCCTCGCCTTTCACCACACCCTCGCCGTGGCAGTGCTGACACTTCTTCGCGATGGTCACGCCCTCGCCCTGGCACGTGGGGCAGACTTCCTGCGACTGCATCATGCCGAACATGCTGCGCTGCGTGCGCAACACGTAGCCCTGGCCGTGACAGGTTTGGCACGTTTCGGGCTTCGAGCCTTTTTCGCATCCGCTGCCGCCGCACTCGGTGCAGGTCACGTCCTTCTTGAGCTTGAACTTCTTCGTCACGCCCGTGGCTATTTCCTCGAGCGTGAGGGTTACTTTCATGCGCATGTCGGCCCCCTTGAACTTTCGGGGCTGACCTCCGCCGCGCTGTCCGCCGCCAAAACCGCCGAAGCCGCTGAAACCGTGGCCGCCGAAGATGTCGCCGAACGCGCTGAATATGTCGTTGATGTCCATGCCCTGGCCGCCGAAGCCGCCAAAGCCCCCTGCGCCGTTCACGCCGTCTGCGCCGAACTGGTCGTAGCGGGCGCGCTTGTCGGGGTCGCGAAGCACGTCGTAGGCCTCGGCCGCTTGTTTGAACTTGTCCTCGGCTTCCTTGTTGCCGGGGTTGCGGTCGGGGTGGTACTTAATGGCCACGCGCTTGTAAGCCTTCTTTATCTCGTCGGCCGTGGCCGTACGCTCCACGCCGAGTATTTTGTAATAATCCTTTTCGTCTGCCATCGGGAAAGCTGTTTACTGGGCCACCACTACCTTGGCGTGGCGAATAACCTTTTCGTTGAGCATATAGCCGGCCTGCACGCAGTCGATCACCTGGTTCTTCTGCTTTTCGTCCTGCGCCGGGATGAGGGCAATTGCCTCGTGGTAGTCGGTGTCGAACGCCTTGCCGGCGGTGTCGATCTTCTGCAAGCCCTGTGCGGCGAGCGTTTTGTTGAGTTTGTCAATGATGAGCGCAACGCCCTCTTTGAGGGTGTCAACGCTGTCGCTCTTCTCCATGTTTTGGGCAGCTCGTTCAAGGTCGTCCAGCACGGGGAGGAGTGCGCCAAGCACCTTTTCGCCGCCGTTAAGGATGAGTTCGGTCTTCTCCTTAAGCGTGCGCTTGCGGTAGTTGTCGAACTCGGCCACTTGGCGCAGGTACTTGTCTTTCAGCTCGGCTATCTCGGTCTGAGCTTCCTCGAGCTTCTCCGCGTCGGTCTTTTCGGCGGCCTCTTCTTCGTTGGGGGTTGCGGGGGCTTCTGCGCCCTCGGGGGTTGTTATTTCCTCTTGCTCTTTCAGCGTTTCGTCTTTGATGTCTTTTTCCTTCATGACTGTTTGTGGGTGGTTCTATAAATTACCACCGAAAATTATTCAAATTAGACATACTGTCGTTTTGTCATCTTTCGGGCTCTTTTGCGCCCCAATTGCTTGTTCACTCAGTCGCATAGCCCGCTATGCTCCTTCTCTCTCAAACAATTGGGACGCAAAATAGCTCCGAAATCTAACAAAGCTAATTTATAGAACCACCCAAATGTGGTTTACCCGTTAGCTTTGCAACAAGCGTGCCAATTATTGGTAGAGCTTCTCTTTGAGTTCCTTCACCCGTTCGTCGTGGATGTAGTCCTCGTAGCTCATGAGCTTGTCTATGCTGCCGTTGGGCGTAAGCTCAATGATGCGGTTGGCCACGGTGTTGATAAACTCGTGGTCGTGGCTCGAAAAGAGGATGTTGCCCTTATAGAGTTTCAGGTTGTTGTTGAAGGCCTGAATACTCTCCATGTCGAGGTGGTTGGTAGGCGTGTCGAGGATGAGGCAGTTGGCGTTGCGCAGCTGCATACGAGCTATCATGCAGCGCATTTTCTCGCCGCCAGAGAGAACGCTCACCTTCTTCTGTATGTCTTCGTCCTTGAAAAGCATACGTCCGAGGAACGCCTTGAAATACACGTCGTTGCCCTCGCCGAACTGGCTGAGCCAGTCGAGCATATTCATGTCGGTGTTGAAAAAGTGCGTGTTGTCGAGCGGCAAGTAGGCCGTGGTGATGGTCACGCCCCACTTGAACGTGCCGGCGGCGGGCTTAGCGTTGCCGTTGATTATCTCGAAGAGGGCGGTCATGGCGCGGGGGTCGTGGCTGAGGAACACGATTTTTTCGCCTTTCTCCACGGTGAAGTTGAGCTTGTCGAAAAGCACCGTGCCGTCGTCGAGGGTCGCTTTCAGGTCCTTCACCTCGAGGATTTGGTTGCCCGGGTCGCGGTCCATCTGGAAGATGATGCCGGGATACTTGCGCGTAGAGGGCTTGATCTCCTCCACGTTGAGTTTTTCGAGCATCTTCTTTCGGCTTGTCGTCTGCTTGCTCTTGGCCACGTTGGCTGAGAAGCGGCGTATGAACTCTTCAAGTTCTTTCTTCTTCTCCTCGGCCTTTTGCTTCTGGTTCTGGGCCTGGCGCAGGGCGAGCTGTGAGGATTCGTACCAGAAGGAGTAGTTGCCCGAGAAGAGCGTCACCTTGCCGAAGTCGATGTCGACGGTGTGGGTGCACACCTGGTCGAGGAAGTGGCGGTCGTGGCTCACCACGAGCACGGTGTGTTCGAAGTTGCCGAGGTACTCTTCAAGCCATTCCACGGTCTCGAGGTCGAGGTCGTTGGTAGGTTCGTCGAGGAGCAGGTTGTCGGGTTCGCCGAAGAGTGCCTGCGCCAGCATGACGCGCACCTTTTCCTTACCGCTCAGCTCGCCCATCAGCTTGGAGTGGAGCGGCTCTTTGATGCCCAGGCCGCTCAGCAGCGTGGCGGCGTCGTTCTCGGCGGTGTATCCGCCCATCTGCGCGAACTTGTCTTCAAGCTCTGCCACTTTGATGCCGTCTTCGTCGGAGAAGTCTTCCTTGGAATAGAGGGCTGTGCGCTCCTGCATCACCTGCCACATTGTGGAGTGGCCCATCAGCACGGTGTCGAGCACGGTAAACTCGTCGTACTTGAAGTGGTCCTGGCTCAGGACGGAGAGGCGTTCGCCCGGCCCCATGTCCACGGTGCCCTTGTTGGGTTCGAGTTCGCCCGATATGGCCTTGAGCAGGGTTGACTTGCCGGCGCCGTTTGCGCCGATGATGCCGTAGATGTTGCCGTTGGTGAACTTCATGTTCACGTCCTGGTAGAGTATTCTTTTCCCGAACTGTATCGCGAGGTTTGAAACGGTAATCATGTGTATTGTGTTGTTGTTTGTATGCCTTGTGGTTTTCGGAGGGCAAATTTACTTATTTTTAGCGAGATACGCTTTCGGCGCAGCAAGTGAGGGCGAAACGCGGCAGCCGCCGGCACTCCACCGTGAGCCGCCGTTCGCCGGGACGGACCGTGGCTTCGAGGCAGCCGTCACGGCTGATTGCCAACGAGAGCTGGTCTTTGAACGAAAGTCCCTCAGCGCCCAAGAGTTTGTAGAGCGATTCCTTTGCGCTCCACAGCAATGTGGCCAACTGTTCCGCCTCTGATTTTGAAAGACTTTCCACCCATTCGCTCTCGCTTTCGTTGAGGAAGGCGCGGCGCACTTTCAGGGCTTTTGCGCCCCACGCTTCGATGTCGATGCCGTGCTTCCGGGGCGAAAGACTCAGCGCATAGGCTCCGGCGGTGTGGGAGACGCTTATACTGTGCGAATTGTCGGCCAGCCGCGGACTGCCGTCGGGGTTGTAGACTATCTTCGCCTCGCGGCCAAGCAACTGGTGGAGCAAAAGCCGTACGGACACTTTCTCGCCAAACCGCTTGTCGCGGCAACCGGCAAACTCCTCGGCGAGGTCGGCTCGTCCGGCGGCGTTGGCCAATGCCGTCAGCTCCGCGCGACCGTAGGCGTGGCACCATATATATATATAGGTGTCGCCCCCGTCTGCCGCTTCGCCGGCGATGGGCGGCAGGGCGAGGATTTCGCGGTCGTTGATCAGCGTGACTTGCATGGGGCGGAGACTTGCGGAAACAAAATCAATGTACACGCGTCCGCGGCTTGGCGGAGGCATGTACATTGACCGGTTGTTATTTGCTGTAAGAGTTTCAGAATGGCGGTTCTTTGGGGGTAGTGTCCTGGGCGGCAGCTCTGCCGTTGTCGGTGGCGGGGTTTGCGCTGAACGGCTGGGCGGCTGTGGGAGCGGGCTGGGGTCGGGGAGTGAGCATCTCCATGTTGGTGGCCCATATCTCCACGAGTTTGCGCGTGACGCCCTTTTTGTCGGTGTACGTGCGGTAGCGCAGTTCGCCCTCCACGTAGAGTTTGTCGCCCTTGTGCACGTAGCGTTCGGCCACTTCGGCCAGGCGGCGCCACAGGTAAACGTCGTGCCACTCCGTGCGCTCCGGCACGGTTGTGCCGTTTTGCAGCGTATACCCCGGGGTGCTTGTGGCCAGACTAATCTGAGCCGTGCAAACGCCGCTGTCGAGGTAGCGCACCGTGGGGTCATTGCCCACGTTTCCGATGAGGATTACTTTGTTTACGGACATATCGTTCTGTTTTTCGGTTCTTGAGTTTCCCGTGCCGCTTTGCCCTTGGCCGCTCGTTTAGCGAATGCGGTCGGCGGCGCGCACGAGGGCTTCGTCGTGCTTGATGGCTTTCTTGGCGAGCAGGAGCGTCAGGAGCGAGAGCAGGGGAAAGAGGCAGCCCACGCAGAACGAGTATTCACAGCCTTGGCCGTTCGTCAGGAAGCACGCTACGGCGAAAGCCGCGTACCAAAGCACGTTGACCGCCTGAGCGATGCTGGCGAGCTTCACCTGCTTTTTGCGGTTGCCGTAAAGGAAGAGGGCAACCAGCGGCAGCACCACAGCCACTACGGCAAGCACGGCCAGTTCGAACGGCGTGCGAGCCTGAACGTCTGCGCTGAAGCCCAGACTGCTGAGCGTCAGCGCGCCGCCCTTGCCGCCGAAAGCGGCCACCGGCACAAAAAGCGTAAAGGCTGGAAACAGTCCAGCCAATACCAAATAGATGCTTTGAATGCGTTGTATCATGCCTCGTCGTCGAGATTGTCCTTGTCCTTGGCGGGGTTGCGGAAGTAGATGTTGTGGTGCAGGAACTCGTCGGCGGCGATGAGCGTGGGCTTGGGGAGTTTCTCGTAGTAGCGCGAAATTTCAATCTGCTCGCGGTTTTCAAAGGTCTCTTCCAGGTTGTCGTTCGACGAGGCGAACTCCTTGAGCTTCTTCGAGATGTCCTCCTTCATCTTAGCCGCAATCTGGTTGGCGCGCTTCGACATGATTGCCACGCTTTCGTATACGTTGTTCGTGCCGTCGCAGAAGTCCATCAAGTTGTGTGTCACCGTGTTGGTCGGTGCTTTGCTCTTTTTGTAGTCCATTGTATATTCGTTAATTGCTTTGTTTCGGTTATTTTTCGGTTTTCTCGGCTTCGCCCCCGATGTCGGCTTTCTTCACGTACTTCTTTGCCTTTGCGAAGAGGCTGTTTGCCTCGGCCAGGTACTTCGACTCGGGATACTCCGTGATGAAGCCGTAATATTCGTCGATGGCGTTGTTGTACCGCTCTTCCTTTTTCGACTCCACGCTGTACTGCGCCAAGCAGAACTTTGCGCGCAGAATGAGAATTGAGAACTCCTCGCGGCGAGTGGTGTAGGGGTAGTCCTTAATGGCGTTCTCGGCGGTGACGATGCAGGCGTTGTAGTTGCCGTTAGTGCCGTTGCCGATGTAGTTGCCAAGGTCGAAGTAGAGTTTGGCCGACTGGTATTCCTTTTCCACGAGCTTGTCCTGAAGCTTGAATATCATCTCTTGCGCCTCGGGCCGGAGCTTGCTTGTGGGATACGTCTCGATGAAGTTCTGAAACTCCGTCACGGCGTTGTACGTTTCCGTCTGGTCGAGCTTGGGCTCGGGAATGACGTTGTAGAGCGACTTGCCGCAGTTGAAGCGCGCCGCCTCGGCGTAACGCCCGCGGGGATACGTCTGGTAGTACTTGCGGAACACGGTGGCCGCCGCGTCGTACGAGTGCGCCTTCATGTTGGCCATGGCCGAGAGGTAGAGCGATTCCTCACCCTGGTCGGTGCCTTTCAGAACCGAAAGCACGTCCTGCAGCAGCGTGGCCGAACGGTTATACTGCCCTTGGGCGTAGTACTGCTTGGCAGCCTCGTATTTATACTCGTAGTCCTGCGTCTTCACAAGCTGGTTGTAGTCGTTGCAGCCCGCAAGGAGCGCAACGGCGCAAGCGCACAGGATGGGGAAAAACTTCATCATAGTCGATATTTGGGGCAAAAGTACAACTTTTTCCCGTTACGTCAAACTTAGCCCGCGGGGAAACGGGGGCGGTGAAACATTCCGGCCGCCTGAACGCGGCTATACGAGCATGGCTTCACAGAGCCGTGCTGCGTAGTTTTTGAACGCCAAACTTCCGTCCGTTTCTTTCCCGATTGTATGAAATGCCGTATTTTTGCCGTTACAAAAAAGTTGTAACGCAAAACTTGTAACGGCGTATGGGACGAACTGGCAAGGCATTGGCAAATCCTTTCATCTACCAAGGGTACGAAAGCCCCCTTTACTTCTGCGACAGAGCGGCGGAAACCAAAACGCTGTTGTCGCACCTCAGGAACGGCAGGAACGTAACGCTCATCTCCCCGCGAAGAATCGGCAAGACAGGGCTTGTCAAGAACACTTTCTTCCACCTGCAAGAGGAGGAGAGCGACGCGGTTTGCCTATACCTCGACATCTTCGCCACCAAGAGCCTCAACGATTTTGTGGAGCAGCTTGGCGTGATGGTCATCAACGACATCGTGCGCAAGAACGCCACCTTTATAGAACGGGTTCTCGCATTCTTCAGTGCCTTGCGCCCGGTGCTGAGCGTCGACCCGCTTACCGGCGAGCCGAGCGTGTCTATCACGGTTGAGCCGTCGCAGGAGGACATGACCATCCGCAGTATTTTCAACTACCTCAACGAGAGCGGCAAAGAGGTCTACATAGCCATTGACGAGTTTCAGCAGATAGCGGAATACCCCGAGAAAGGCACAGAGGCCTTGCTGCGTTCCTACATTCAGTTTGCCCAGCACGTCCATTTCATCTTCTCCGGCAGCAAACAGCACCTTATGGCTGAAATCTTTGGCTCGCCCAAGCATCCTTTCTACCAAAGTACGGAGATGATGGGGCTGAAACCCTTGAAATGCGACGTTTATTATGACTTTTGCCAAAACTTCTTCAAGCAAAAGGGCGGCGATTTGTCGAAAAGCGTGTTCGAACACGTCTACAACCAGTTCGAAGGCCATACGTGGTACATCCAGTGCATCATGAACCGCCTCTACGAAGCGGAAAGCCAGGTGGAAGACATTGCGCAGGTCAACGCCGCCCTGCTGTCAATCCTTGAAGGCAGGGAACCGCAGTTCGAAAGCCTGACGCAGTTCTTCACCGACAATCAGTTTTCTCTCTTAAAGGCCATTGCCAAGGAGGGAATTGTGTCCCAGCCCACGGCAGGCAAATTCATCAAGGAGCATAAGTTGAGCGGTGCCAGCAGCGTAAAGGCGGCCTTGAACGCGTTGGCAGACAAAGAACTCGTATACCGCGCCCCCGAGGGCTACATCATCTACGACCGGTTTATGGACTTGTGGCTGAAGAGGCTGTAACGGCGCAAAATCCGCCTCGCCCGCCCCAAACCGCCACCTTGCAATCCGCCACGCTTGGCGGGCTTCCCAGCCCGTCAAGCCGCCCGGACATTCCCGTCCGCCGACTTCCCGTTCCTATCCCCGGGGTAGTTGTTCTTAGCTCGGTAGTAGTGGATAAATACTTGCAAGTATTCAATCTGCTTCTTGGCAAGTATTCAATCTGCTCCTTACCAAGTATTCGATCTGCTCCTTGCCAAGTATTCATCAACTGCCCCGTACATCGCAACGGCCAGCCGCCGCAGCCGAACGGCGGCAATGGGCTTCGCACCGCCCGGGCTGTGAGGTTTCTTGGTCTTTGGGCGTTCCTTGTCAAAAATAAGCGTGTCCTGCGCTTCTTGCAAAAAGGTTGTAAGAAGCGCAGGACACGCTCGCATTGGAAGTGGCTGAAACCGATTACGTAAAAATGTCAATCATGTCCGTATTTATGGTAAGGGCGTTTTAGGCGAGCAGACGCAATTTTGCAGCGAAATTGCATACAACAAACACAAGTACAATGAAAAAGACGTTTTTATTGGCATTGCTCCTGACGATAGCAGCGGGCATGCAGGCACAGACTGGCAAGAAAATTTTGGTGACTTATTTCTCGTGGTCGGGCGGCACAAAGGCACTTGCCGAGGAAATACAGCGGCAGACCAACGCCGACATTTACCGCATAGAGCCGCTCGTCCCCTATACGGACGACTACCAGACGCTTGCCTACCAGATTTCCAACAAGGAAAAGGAAGAGAATGCACGGCCGGCCTTAAAGGACACGCT
>CAVGTD010000045.1:0-17225 GCA_963632215.1 Clostridiales bacterium | reverse complement strand
GAACCCGGGCGTTGCCCGGTATCAATGCAGCTGCCCCGATGGGGCGGCAACGTCCCCCAACGGGGAACCCAGGGTGACGTGTCGCCGCGTTGCGTCGCCACTCTGCCCTGGGCTATGGAGAGTTGCCCCTTCGGGGCGCGGTTCGTGGATATGTTCGGCGGTCAACGGCTGTCCGATACGTGAACGAACTCTCGCGGCGCCGCACACATGAAAAACAACACAGCGGAATCCACAGGCCCGGGCCGCCGAAAGGCAGCCCCGACCTGCAGTTTCTGAGAAAGGGATTCGTATGAAGGAAAAATATGATTTGAAAAAAGCCCTCAAAACTTTTTTCGGCTTTGACGCGTTCAAGAACAACCAAGAGGCGATAATCAACGCCCTGCTTGACGGAAAGGACGTATTCGTGCTGATGCCTACGGGAGGCGGCAAGTCGCTGTGCTACCAGCTGCCCGCCCTGCTGATGGAGGGCACGGCCGTCGTCATATCCCCCCTCATCGCCCTGATGAAGAACCAGGTGGACACCATACGCCACATGAGCCAGAACGACGGCATAGCCCATTTCATCAACTCGTCGCTGACGCGCAACCAGATAGAGCAGGTGAAGGCCGACATCGTGAACGGCGTGACAAAACTGCTCTACGTGGCCCCGGAGTCGCTTACGAAGGAGAGCAACGTGGAGTTCCTGCGTACGGTGAAGATTTCCTTTTACGCCATCGACGAGGCCCATTGCATTTCGGAGTGGGGACACGACTTCCGCCCCGAATACCGCAAAATACGCCCCCTGATAAACGAGATTGGCGCGGCGCCCGTCATGGCGCTGACCGCCACCGCCACGGAGAAAGTGGCCGCCGACATCAAGAAAAACCTTGAAATGAGGGAGGCCGCCGTATTCAAAAGCTCGTTTAACCGCCCCAACCTGTACTACGAAATCCGCCCCAAGACGAAGGACGTGGACAAGGACATCATCAAGTTCATACGCCAGAGCGGGGCGTGCAGCGGCATCATCTACTGCCTGAGCCGCAAGGAAGTGGAGGAACTGGCCGAGGTGTTGCGCACGAACAACATCAAGGCCGCGCCCTACCACGCCGGAATGGACGCCGCCACGCGTTCGCAGACGCAGGACGACTTCCTGATGGAGCGCATCAACGTCATTGTGGCCACCATCGCCTTTGGCATGGGCATCGACAAGCCCGACGTGCGCTTCGTCATCCACTACGACATACCCAAGAGCCTCGAAGGCTACTACCAGGAAACGGGCCGTGCCGGCCGCGACGGCGGAGAGGGACGGTGCGTAGCCTTCTACTCGCGCAAGGACCTGAAAAAACTCGAGAAGTTTATGGAGGGAAAGCCCGTGGCCGAGCAAGACATAGGCCGGCAGCTGCTCAAAGAGACCGCCGCCTACGCCGAAAGCTCGCTCTGCCGGCGCAAGCTGCTGCTCCACTACTTCGGCGAGAGCTACGAGCGCGACAACTGCGGCAACTGCGACAATTGCCTGCACCCCAAACAAGAGGCCGAAGCCAAGGAATACCTGGCGAAAGCCCTCGAAGTAATCATTGCAACCAAAGAAAACTTTCGCGACGACCGCATTAAGGACATCCTGCTCGGCAACCGCACGGAGGAGGTGTGCGCCTACCACCACGACCGGCTCGAAGAGTTCGGCTGCGGCGAGGACGTGCCAGAGAACGTGTGGGACGCAGTAATCCGCCAAGCACTGGTGAGCGGCTACCTCGACAAGGACGTGAACAACTACGGCGTGCTGAAAGTGACCGGAGAAGGACACCGGTTCTTGAAAAGTCCCCATAGTTTTATGATAAAGGAGAATAGAAATTTTGAAGAAGAGGCTGGAGCCGAAATCCAGGACGAAGCCTCATGTGCTGTTGACCCCGCGCTTTTTAATATGCTGAAAGACCTGCGCAAGAAGATGTCCGTCGACCTGGACGTGCCTCCCTACGTAATCTTTCAGGACAACTCGCTCGAAGCCATGGCAACCGTCTACCCGCAGACGCTCGAGGAGCTGCAGAACATACCCGGCGTAGGAGCCGGAAAGGCCAAACGATACGGCACGGAGTTCTGCAAACTCGTGAAAAAACACTGCGAGGACAACGAGATTGAACGGCCCGAGGATTTACGCATACGTACGGTGGTGAAGAAATCCAAACTCAAAGTGGGCATCATCCACAGCATCGACCGCAAAGTGGCGCTCGACGACATCGCATTGGCAAACGGCATCGAATTCGGCGAACTGCTCAGCGAAATTGAAGCCATAGTTTATTCAGGCACAAAAATCAACATCGACTACTTCATCAACGAAGTGCTCGATGACGACCACGTGGACGACATCTACCAGTACTTCCGCGAAAGCGACACCGACGACCTCGACGAGGCCCTCGACGAACTGGGCGAAGACTACACGGAGGACGAAATAAGGCTCGTGCGCATCAAGTTCATCTCGGAGATGGCAAACTGACGCGCTGAGGGCGGGGCGGACTGGCAAATGTTTTTGGCGCAGAAACGCAACGACAATGTCCACAAACCGCGCCCCAACGGGGCAGGGTGTTCAAAATGCGAATATTTGTGGTGCAAAATTTCCACGGCAATGTCCGCAAACCGCGCCCCGACGGGGCAGGGTGTTCAAAATGCGAATATTTGTGGTGCAAAATTGCCACGACAATGTCCGCAAACCGCGCCCCAACGGGGCAGCTCCCCATAGCCCAGGGCAGAGCCGACACGAAGTGGCGGCGTCACCCTGGGTACCCCACGCAGGACAAGTCGCGCCCTGTAAGGGCAGCTACATAATATAGGGGCAACGCCCCGTAACCCCGCGATTTGCCACGAACGAATTAAACACCGCCCCCGAACCCGGGCGTTGCCCGGTATCAATGCAGCTGCCCTTGCAGGTAGAGCATTCCAAATGCGAATGTCGTTGTCACAAATTTGCCACGGCAATGTCCGCAAACCGCGCCCCAACGGGGCAGCTGCTCATAGCCCAGGGCAGAGCCGTCACGAAGTGGCGGCGTCACCCTGGGTCCCCCGTACGGGAAATGTTGCGCCCTGTAAGGGCAGCTACATAATATAGGGGCAACGCCCCGTAACCCCGCGATTTGCCCTGGACAATTTGAATGCGCCACCCAACCGCCAATGCCCCCGGGCGTTGCCCGGTATCAATGCATCTCCCCCGAGCAAAGAAAAGAAGGCTTTCAGCCAATCCATCACCAAAAACGATTATGACAGACAACTGCAATAACGAAGTATCAGAGAAGAAAAGCCTGAACTTCATCGAACAAATCGTAGCCAACGACCTCGCGGAGGGCAAGAACGGAGGACGGCTCCAAACGCGCTTCCCGCCCGAACCGAACGGCTACCTGCACATCGGACACGCCAAGGCCATCTGCATGGACTTCGGCGTGGCACAGAAATTCGGCGGCGTGTGCAACCTGCGCTTCGACGACACCAACCCCCAAAAGGAGGATACGGAATACGTGGAGGCCATCAAGGAGGACATTGAGTGGCTCGGCTTCAAGTGGGGCAACATCTACCACGCGTCCGACTACTTCCAGCAGCTCTGGGACTTCGCCGTGCGCCTTATCAAGGAAGGCAAGGCCTACGTGGACGAGCAAACGAGCGAGCAGATAGCCGCACAGAAAGGCACGCCCACTCAGCCCGGCACGGAAAGCCCCTACCGCAACCGCCCCGCGGAGGAGAGCCTCGCGCTCTTCGAGAAGATGAACTCGGGCGAAGTGCCCGAGGGCAGCATGGTGCTTCGCGCCAAGATTGACATGGCCAACCCCAACATGCACTTCCGCGACCCCATCATCTACCGCATCATCAACAAGGAACACCACCGCACCGGCACAAAGTGGAAGGTATACCCGATGTACGACTTCGCGCACGGGCAGAGCGACTACTTCGAGGGCGTGACACACTCTATCTGCACGCTCGAATTCGTGCCTCACCGTCCCCTCTACGACCACTTCATCGACGAACTGAAAGAGGGCAACGACCTGGAGGACAACCGTCCGCGCCAGTACGAGTTTAACCGTCTGAACCTGACGTACACCGTCATGTCGAAGCGCAAACTGCTGGCACTCGTGCAGGAGCACCTCGTTGACGGATGGGACGACCCCCGTATGCCGACCGTCTGCGGCCTGCGCCGCCGCGGCTACTCGCCCGAGGCCGTGCGCAAGTTTATCGACATGATCGGTTACACCAAGTTTGACGCCCTCAACGACTACGCCATGCTCGAGGCCGCCGCACGCGAGGACCTCAACGCCCGGGCTTTGCGCGTGAGCGCCGTGCTCGACCCCGTGAAACTCATCATCACGAACTACCCCGAGGGACAGACCGAGGAGATGGAAGCCGTGAACAACCCCGAAAACGAGGCCGACGGCACGCACGCCATCACCTTCAGCCGCGAACTCTGGATGGAGCGAGCCGACTTCATGGAAGACGCTCCGAAGAAGTTCTTCCGCATGGTGCCGGGCAAGGAGGTGCGCCTCAAAAACGCTTACATCGTGAAGTGCACCGGCTGCAAGAAAGCCGCCGACGGCACCGTTGAGGAAATATACGCCGAGTACGACCCCACAAGCCGCAGCGGTCTGGAAGGGGCTAACCGCAAGGTGAAAGGCACCCTGCACTGGGTGAGCGCAGCCCACAGCGTAAAGGCAGAGGTCCGCGTATACGACCGCCTGTTCAACGTGGAAAACCCCTCGGCCGACGACCGCGACTTCCGCGAACTGCTCAACCCCGATTCGCTCACCGTATTGGAGAACTGCTACGTGGAGAAATTCGCCGCCGAAAACCCGACGGGCAACCGCTACCTGCAGTTCCAGCGCACGGGATACTTCACCGCCGACAAGAGTTCAACGCCCGAACACCCCGTGTTCAACCGCACCGTAGGCCTCAAAGACACCTGGGCAAAGCAAAAGTAATCGGCGCGCCCTGGGCGGCGGGGAGCGGACAATCCTCAAGTGATTTTTGTAAATCAACAGAAGCGAAAATGTCCGCAAACCGCGCCCCAACGGGGCAGCTGCTCACAGCCCAGGGCAGAGTGGCGACGCAACGCGGCGACACGTCACCCTGGGTTCCTCGTTGGGAGACGTTGCCGCCCCGTCGGGGCAGCTGCATTGATACCGGGCAACGCCCGGGTTCATTGGCGGTTGGGCGGCGTATTTATATGTCCGTGGAAAATCGCGGGTTTACGGGGCGTTGCCCCTATGTTATGTAGCTGCCCTTACAGGGCGCAACACATCCCGCACGGGGAACCCAGGGTGACGCCGCCACTTCGTGACGGCTCTGCCCTGGGCTATGGAGAGCTGCCCCGTCGGGGCGCGGTTTGCGGACATTTCCGTGGCGATTATGCGCCACAAATATTCGCATTTTGAACACCCTACCCGTCGGGGCGCGGTCCAGGGACATTATTCCTGCGATTTTGCAACAATAACGTTGGCATCATGAACACGCCCCAAGGGGCGACGAAAAAACACCGGGCTGCGTTTTGCATGACGAAGCGTCTTGACAAATCGCAGCCCCTTTACATAAACCGTCCGCGGCGAGGAAAACCTCACGCGCCGGCGCACGGACACTATACCTAATAGAGAGATATGACAGACTACTTCCAGCAAGCGTTGAACGACTACGAGCGTCACGCCAACCAGCAAGGCACGTTCTACATGGACGCGTCGCTGCTGCTCGACATTGAGGAATACTACGAGAAGAAGGGGATGCTCTTCGAAGCCGAACAGGCTATGAGAGTGGCCGAACGCCTTCACCCCGACAACGATGAGGTGAAGATTTCGCGCGCATATATAGAGAAGAACAAAGGAAACTGGGAGGGGGCATTCCGGGTGATACGTACCGTCGTGGCGCAGGAAGCCAAGGACGTGCAGCTGTTCTACGCCGAATACGAAGTGGCGCGCAACGAACTCAACGCCGCCGAACTGCGCATAAAGGACGCCATGCCCGCCGTGATGGAGGCAGAGGACTACGACTGGTACCTCGACTTCGGCGAAGCACTCGTGGAGTACGGATACCCCGAACGCGCCCTGAAATACCTCATGCAACTGCCCCAGAACTATACGTTCCGGCTCCGTGCCGACGAACTCATTGCCGAGGCCTACAACCAGCAGGAAAACTACGCCAAGAGCATTGAGTATGAGCAAAAGGTGGTAGACGCTGACCCCTACAGTGCCAACGCTTGGGTGCAGCTGTCGAGCCTGCAGCAGAAAGCGGGCGACTACATCAGTTGTGTGAGCAGCTGCGACTACGCCCTCGCCATCGACGAACACAACTACCAGGCCATGGACAACAAGGTGTTCGCCCTCTTCACGATGGGCGACGAGGAGAAGGCCATGGAATGCTGCGAGCAGTTCATCGAACAAGAGCCCGGCTGCCAGTCGGTGCGCATCTACGTCGGCGAACGCTACTTCATCAACGGAGAGTACGACAAAGCCATAAAGGTGATGCGCGAAGCCCTGCGCCTCTGCCCCCTCGACAACCCCGACCGCTCGCGCATCGTGTCGGCCCTGGCGTTCAGCTACATGCGCCTCGATGCCTACGAAGCGGCCGAGGAACTTCTTGGCACGCTCTGCCTTTCGGGACAGTCGGTCAACACGGCCATCATGACGTTTGCCACGGCCTGTTTCGACTTCAACCAGCGCGAACACGCCCTCAACGCACTGCGCCAGCTCTTCTGCGACGGGCGGCAGCCCTCGTGCATGCCCGAGGAGATGGAGATAGCCCAGCAGCTCGTCCGCTACAACTGTTTCGACGAGGCGCGCGACATCTGGGCAAACCTCTACGCCACAAAGCGTTTTGAAAACGAACCCGAACTGGCGGCCATCATGGCCTGCGCGTTCTACAAACTCGGAATGAAAGTGGAACTCGAAGCCACCGCCTCAGCCAGCCTGTCGAAAACGCCCGGCTTCATGGTGCACTATTTCGGCATGGAGCTTAAAAACTACGACATCCATTACATTCTCGACTGCCTGACCGAGTACATCAACGACGGTCAGGCCGACGAAACCCTCTCACGATGAACAACGATACAGCATTAAGCCGCGAACTCAACCCCGAACAGCTCGACGCAGTGACCTACTGCGACGGGCCGTCGCTCGTCATAGCCGGCGCAGGTTCGGGCAAGACGCGCGTGCTGACCTACAAGATAGCCTACCTCTTGCAGCACGGCTACGAGCCGTGGAGCATCTTGGCACTGACCTTTACCAACAAGGCGGCGCGCGAGATGAACAACCGCATCGCCTCGCTCTGCGGCGACCTCAACACTAAGGGACTGTGGAGCGGCACGTTCCACAGCGTGTTCGCCCGCATATTGCGAATAGAGCACGAGACGGTGGGCTTTACGGCCGACTTCACCATCTACGACTCCGCCGACAGCCGGTCGCTCATCAAGGCCATTGTAAAGGAACTCGGCCTCGACGACAAGGTGTACAAGCCCACAACCGTGGCCGGCCGCATATCGGAGGCGAAGAACCACCTCATTCTGCCGGCAGCCTACGCCAACGACGGGAGCATTAGCCGCCGCGACAGAGCGGAGGACCTCGCCGAGGTGTACCGCATATACAAAATATACCAGGAACGGCTCGTCGCCGCCAACGCCATGGACTTCGACGACTTGCTCCTGCGAACGTTCCTCCTGCTTCGCGACCACGAGGACATCCGCAACCGCTACAAGATGCGCTTCCGCTATATCCTCGTAGACGAGTACCAAGACACGAACATGGCCCAGCACCGCATCCTGACGCTACTGACCGACCGCGACTCGCGCATCTGCGTGGTGGGCGACGACGCGCAGAGCATCTACGGCTTCCGGGGCGCGGACATCAAAAACATCCTTTCGTTTAAGGAGGAATACCCCACGGCCCGGCTTATCAAACTCGAATGCAACTACCGCTCGACAAAGACCATCGTAGAAGCGGCCAACTGCATCATACGCCACAACACGACGCAAATCCCCAAAAAAGTGTACTCCGCCGGCGAAGAGGGCGACCCCATAGAACTCTTCTCGGCCAGCAGCGACAAGGACGAGGCGCAAAAGGTGGTGGCGCACACCGTGAAACTTGCGCGCAACCGACACGTGCCTTACGACGAGATCGCCATTCTCTACCGCACCAACGCCCAGAGCCGCGTGTTCGAGGAAGCCTTGCAGGGAGCGAAAATCCCTTACCGCATCTACGGAGGACTGTCGTTCTACCAGCGTAAGGAAATCAAGGACGTGCTGGCCTATTGCCGCCTTGTGGCGAACCACGACGACGAGGAGTCGTTCCGCCGCATCGTCAACTATCCGGCGCGAGGCATCGGGGCTACCACGGTGCAAAAGGTGCAGCTCTGCGCCGCCGCCCACAACACGAGTATGTGGAACGTGGCGCGCCAGCCCGCCGTCTACGGACTTGAAGTGAACCGCGGCGCGCTGAAGAAACTCTCGGTCTTTTGCGACCTCATAGAGTCGCTGTACAAGGAGAGCGAGACGATGACCGCCTCGCGAGTGGTGCGCGACATTGTGCGCTGCAGCGGCATTGCGGCGGACTTCTCCATCGTGAAATCGGTTGAGAACGCTGACCGTCAGCAAAACGTCGACGAACTGCTCGGCTCTATCGAGAGTATGGAGAAAGAGGCCCTCGAAGAGGAAAACCGCAAACGGGTGCCGCTGGCGGAATACCTGTCGAGCGTGTCGCTCCTTACCGACACGGAGGAAAAGGACGACGGCAAGCCGCGCGTTACGCTCATGACGGTACACTCGGCCAAGGGACTGGAGTTCGAGGCTGTCTTCGTGGTGGGCATGGAGGATGGACTCTTCCCCAACGGAAACGTCTCGATTTACCCGAAAGAGATGGAGGAGGAACGACGCCTGTTCTACGTGGCCGTGACCCGCGCCAAGGACTACTGCTACCTTAGCTTCGCCCGCACGCGCTTCCGCTACGGACAGTTCCAGTACTGCGAGCCAAGCCAGTTCCTCAACGAGATTGACCCTATGTACGTTCACCAGCAAGGTGAGCGGAAATACGGCGGGTGTAAGACTGATACCGATTTGCTCTTGCAGAGTAATCCGGCGTACGACAGGTGTTTGTGGAAAAACGATGAAACTCAACATAAGTGGCAAGAGTCGGAATGGCGCACGCCGCAAGCCACGCGCCCCCGAGCGAGGGCGGCAAGTTTCGAGGAAGAGTTCAATACGCCCTCGGAGGACGACTTCCGCCAGTCGATGCGCTCGCCCCGTGACAGCTACGAGCGTACAAAGTATATGCACCGCCAGGCCGACGACACGCCGAAGCGAGTGCCGCCCCGCACGCCGCCCTCAAACTTCCTGCGGGCTGGCGTTCGGCGCAAGTCCTCTGCGGCCGACGGCGCATCGTCCGCCGCCAACGCCGCCTATGCCGTAGGCATGCGCGTCTACCACGAGCGTTTCGGCGAGGGAACAGTCGAGGGATGCGAGGGAAGCGGCGACAACGCCAAAGTACGCGTTCGCTTCGACAACGCAGGAACAAAAAACCTCCTCACAAAGTTCGCCAAGTTGCAGCGGCGATAAGCGCGCGGGCTGCGATGACGGCGCGCATCATAAACACAGATTCGAGACAAGTAATGACGCAAATACGGGCATAATGGATAAAGTTCAAACCATAATGGAGCGTTGGCAGGCATTGCAGCCATTGTCCGAACGAGACCGAGACTTTCTTAGCCGACGGTTTACCATCGACTTCAATTATAATAGCAATCATATCGAGGGCAATACGCTAACGTATGGGCAAACTGAAATTCTTCTCCTCTTTGGGAAAATAGTCGGCGAGGCAGAAGTTAAAGACGTGCAGGAGATGACGGCAAGCAACGTGGGGTTGAAGATGATGACAGACGAAGCAAAACTGAAAGACATCCCTCTCACGCAGAACTTTATCAGGCAGCTCCATCACACCCTGCTTAGAGAAGACTATACCGTATATCGCAATTTGCCGGGCGGTGAAATTACAAGTTATGTAATACATGCAGGACAATACAAAACACGCCCTAATAGTGTAATTACACGATATGGCGACCGCTTTGAATACGCTTCACCCGAGGAAACACCTGCTTTGATGACCGACCTCGTAAATTGGTACAATCAGGCAGAGCAATCTAGAAAGTTCACCCCAGTGGAGCTTGCGGCAATCTTTCATTACCGATATATACGCATACATCCTTTTGAGGATGGAAATGGTCGCATCGCAAGAATGATGGTTAACTATATCTTGTGCCGTCATGACTTTCCGATGATTGTCGTCAGAAGCCGAAAGAAAAAGGCATATTTAGAAGCACTCCATAAGACTGACCTCACTGTGGGCGCAACACCATCGTTGGGGGCGCACGCTTCAAAGCGTGACATCCAACAGTTCCTTACGTACTTCACCAATCTTTTTGTGGAAGAGGTTGACTATAATATTCGTTTCTTGACAGAACGGGGAGACCGCGTGTGGTGGTTCGACGGAGAACGTATTACATTCCGAACGGATACAACAAGCAAAATCCTCAACTTGATGTTTTCGTTTCCTGATATTACGATACCGCAGCTTTCGGAACAGGTTGGAGTCAGTGCGACTTCTGTAAATAAGCAGATAAAGCAACTCCTTACAAAAGGGCTTGTCCAACGCTCTGAAAAGGACGGGACTTGGCGGTTAGTAATAACTCCGTCCGTATAGCGAATTTTGCAAGAAAACGCCCTAAAAGGTTGATGGCATATACCTTTTAGGGCGTTTTCTTGCAAAAAAAGCGAGTTCTTTCGCCTCGGCGAGATTGAGGCAAAACAAATCCGAACGACGAGTTGCGCCAGCCGTTAGCGGAACTCCGTGTTCCGTAAGTTTTCGGCGTTTCGGCTATACCAGTCCTTGACGTAGTTGGCCTCGGTGTTGAGGTCGTCGGCAAGCGGCACGGGGTTGTTGTTCCACCGTTCGTGCTCTCTCTGCCAGGCCCCGGACTTTGTGAGTTGGTCAACGTACGAGTCTACCCGGCGGTTGAACGTTTCCACCGACAGTGCGCCGCCGTTGTCGAGCGTACGCCAGCGTTGGCTCATCTTTTCGCGGAAATCGTCGTCGAGCGGCCACAGGCGGCAGAAGGGGTAGGCCGACTGGGCGTAGTTCTCTGCCAGCTCGTCGAAGTAGTTCCCGTCGTAGTTGCCGCCGAGCGAGCAGTCCAAGTCCCAAGGTGTGATGAGGAAACGTTGTTCCTTGTTGATGTCCACCGCGCTTAGGTATGTGTTTTTCAGCGCATTGTCGCGCAGCCCGACGGTAAAGAGAAACATCTCGTAGTCTATGAGGTTGTCGGCGTAGAAGTGCTTTTCGTAGTCGGCGAGGAACGTGTCGTCGTCCGTCTCGGTGCAGAAGTCAATCAGCTCTTTGAGCGGCGTATATGCCGCCTCGCACGGATACTCGTCGGGGTATTTCAGTTCCCACGAGTTCCACTCCGCCTGATTCATATCCTGCTCCTCGTAGCCGTTGAGCTTTGCGCCCAGAGCCCATCTGCGGCATTTGTAAAGCACGCCGTGGACGGTCGGCTCGCCGTTCTCCACCTTTATCTTTTTCAGTCCGAGGAGCTTGCGGTTCACTTTGTCGCTCAGGCAATAGAGACCGTGGTAATTGCCGTTGATAAAGAGTTCGACGAACAGCCCCTGCGTGCCGTTGCGCTGGTTGTAGTCAGTAGGGTAGGGCGTGGAGGAAAAACTGTTCCACAGGTCGAAGTTGAGTCTGTTCCTCATGCGCAGACGGTCTGCGGCCATAGCGTCGAGTATCCATGAGTCGTCGCTGCGTAGACCGAGGATGCCCACTTTTAGCTCTTCCCCCACCGCGTCGGTGAGCTTCAAGGCAAACGATTTTTTGTCGTATATCATTGCCGATGCGCCGCGGTATTTCACGCGGCAGTCAAACATAGTCGAGAACACCCCGTTGGTGCGCCGCTCGCGGTCGGCTATTTCGAGTTTGGCGGCGATATAGTCCGAACTGTTGACGCTGGCGGAGTCGACGGTGAGGTTAAGGATGGGCAACGCGTCGCTATTCTTGGCGAGCGAGGCTTTCAGACTGTCGAAAACCGTGGCGTATTCTTCCTGTGGCTGATAATCGTCGATGTTGTCAAGAGAGTCTTTCGAACAAGCCGCAAGGGCAATCGCCAGCAAGGCGAAAAGGAGTTTTTTCATCCGGGTAAAACTGTCGTAGGATAAATGCGTGTATAATAAACAAAGGATTGATAGGCCAGCTTAGTCACTTATAGTCCAATGACCAGTCTTAGAATGACCTTCCCAGCGGATACCCATTTGTTTTAAGTCGCGGTATATGGTTCTTGGAGTGACATTTATAGTCTTTGCAATGTTGGCGACTGTAATGGTGTTGTTATCACTTATCATCACTTTAATTCTTCTCTGTCGCTCATTAAGGGAGCAATTTTGCTTGCCGTCTACTCCGCCGCTTTGACTGACATTTAGACTGACATTTAGACTGACATCCGTAATGTCAGTGACAATGGAGGGACGCCAGAAAATCACCCGTACTATGCCGTTCTCCACTATCCACTCAGGGTCTGCAATACCTTGCTCGCGGCAGAGTTCTACCATGCGATTGGCACCAGTTCCCCAACCCTCAAGGAACTTAGTCTGATATAGGACCTTGGCAATCAACTTATTGTACGGGAAAGATTCATGCTTTTGCTTGATTTTTTCTGCATTGAGCTGCGGCGGAAATTTACCAGGGTTTGCAATCTCAACCCTGTCGTCGTAGATGGCAAGGCTGACACTGCCATTGGTACGTTCATATTGTCTGTGACAGAGTGCATTCGTCAACCCTTCACGTAGAGCCTCAATAGGGATTTCAAGTTTTTCTTCGCGAATCAAGCCTTTTACCTCTCCGCGAAGTCGCAGATTGCGGAAGCAGAAAGCTACGCCTGCGTTTAGCAAGTCAAAGAAATTTCCGGTTTCTATCTTGTTATCGACAAACGCCATTTTATTCTTTCCTCTGAAAAAGCCCATCTTCAATTCCATCTCCGGATAATTGAATGTGTCTTTTGCAAAGAGCATAACGGCTGCATGGGTAGGCTTGTCCCCAACGAGCAGTTTGAGTCTGGTAAGTATATCCAGTATAGGTTCTCCCTCGGCTTCTGGATTCACCCTGCCGCTTCTTACACCTATGCTTACAGCTGTGCGTATGCGTTTTTCATCAAGGTCTTCTATGGTCATGTTATTGGCGACCATTGTATCCCAACGATATTGCTCGGCATTATGCTTGCGCAGCATATCATTGTACATTTGCTGTGGCATCAGCATAGTTGTACTTTCCAGCTTATAGTAAGGTCTGCCGTCATATACATACGGAGCATCGCTGAACAGATTTTTGTCAGCGTGCAGCGCTATGATCTGCTGGCCGTAAGCGTCTGGCACGTCAACATATTCTACAGCCATGTTCACGTATGGCTCCAGTTTTCGGATTTCTCTTGCAATCTCCTGACGGGTATTATCGGTGACCATTTGGCCAGTAATCTTCAGTGTTTTCGGTGCAATGCCGAATATCACATAACCGCCGTCACTATTCAACATGGCACACAGCGAGCGCATTCCGTCCTTCAATTCGCCGGTCGTCTTCTTCAGTTCGACCGTGCGCGTTTCATCTATTTTGATGAGTTCTTTTATTTCATCTATTGTCATAGTCTATGGATGGTTCTGATTTTAGCGGAACTGTTTTGCGTCTTATAAAACCATCCTTTATTCAATCTCGTCAAACTGGAAAGGCAGCAGGTCGCTGATGCTGCCTACGACGTACACCTCGCGGCGGCCGTACATGATAACGCGCAATTTGCCTTTCGCCCGTGTCTGCGCCTCGATAAGGGCCTGCCGGCACACGCCGCAGGGCGATATGGGCTGGGCGGTAAACTCGCCGTTTGTGCCGCGTGCCGCTATGGCGATGGTCGTAATCGCCTCGTCGGGAAATTTGGCGTTGGCGTAGAACATTGTGCAACGCTCGGCGCACGTGCCGGCACTGAACGCGGCGTTCTCCTGGTTGCTTCCGGCGAGCAGTTCGCCGTTGGTGAGCCTCACGGCCGCGCCTACCGAAAAACGGGAATAGGGGGCGTAGCTGGTATAGGTGGCCTTCTTGGCCGCGTCGACCAGTTCGCGGTCGGCGGGCGCGAGTTCGTCCTCGCTGCAAGCGGTGTATGTGGTTTTGAGTTCGCGTGTAGTCATGGTTGATTGTACTTGTTTCTTACGGGGTAGGGGATGCGTGTCCCGGGGTGTCGTTTCTGCGCCTGAATGTGCCGTTTAGGCTATCAGAGGTACTCCCTCAGCACGCTGCTCATTTGGGCGTGGCGCAGGAGCGACAGAGCCTTTTCGCGAATTTGCCGCACCCGTTCGCGGCTAAGGTTGAGCTTTTGGCCTATCTCTTCGAGGTTCATCTCGGGCGTGCCGATGCCGAACGACATCCGTATAACCTGCGCCTCGCGTTCCGGGAGCGTGTGGAGAGCCTCTTCAATCTCCTCGCGCAGCGATTCCGACATGAGCGACGAATCCGTCGTGTCGTTGTCGTTGCTCGTTAGGAGGTCGAGCAGGCAACTGTCCTCGTCCTCGATGAGCGGCGCGTCCATCGACACGTGGCGGCCCGAGGTGAGCAGCGCGCTGTTAATCTTCTCCTTTGGCATGCCCATGGCCTCGGCAATCTCGTCGAGCGAAGGCGCGCGCTCGTTCTTTTGCAGAAAGTCGTTGTAGAAGCGGTTCACCTTGCTCACGTTGCCCACTTGGTTGAGGGGGAGTCGCACAAGGCGGCTGTTTTCGGCGAGTGTTTGCAGGATGCTCTGGCGTATCCACCACACGGCGTAGGAGATGAACTTGAAGCCGCGCGTCTCGTCGAAGCGTTGGGCGGCGGTGATAAGCCCTACGTTGCCCTCGTTGATGAGGTCTGTCAGGCCGATGCCCTGGCCCTGGTACTGCTTGGCCACCGACACGACGAAGCGCAGGTTGGCACGCACCAGCTTTTCGAGGGCTTCGTTGTCGCCCTTGTGGATGCGCTGCGCAAGCTTCACTTCCTCCTCCGGCGACACCATTTCCTCGCGGCTTATCTCCTGAAGGTAACGCTCCAAGGCCTCACCCGTGCGCGAGGTGATGGCTACGGAAATTTTGAGCTGTCTCATGGTTGTGTTCCCGTATAGTATAGATTTTCTGCCCAAATGTAGCCTATTTATGCAGCCCCGCAAAGATTTTTGCGTGATATTTAATTAATGTATATCTTCGCAAGGTAATTTCGACGCACAATGTATACAATATATTCAGCCCTCCGCAAACCGTTTCTCCTCCTGCTCCTTGCAGCCGCAATGCCCGTTGCCGTTTCGGCCCAGCGCGCAGTGTCGCGCCGCACCAGCACGGTGAAAGCCGCCGCCAAGGACGACGTGGCCGTGCAGCGCGCCGCGGCTTTGATAGACTCCCTCTCCATGCGCGCCAGGATGCTCCCCGAAACTGACAGCCTCGTGGCTGCCAATCCGCTCTTCGTGTCGCTCTCGGGCCGCCCCGCGCTCTATCCCGGATTGCTCGGCCGCGAGTTTTCCCTGTCCGACTCGGCGCAGACTGCCTTGCCGGGCTTTTATTCGCCCCTTGCCCAGGCCGTGAGCGCAATGGACGGCGTGGTGCTTACGGCGTGCCTCGAAACGCCCCAGTATGCCGTCGAACTGCCCCGCCGCGGCTCCGCGCCCCGTCCGCCCAAGCCCCTCGCTCCGCAGGAACGCTCGCTCACTGACAGGTACAACAAGGCGGAAACAACTCCTGCCCCGGTGTTGCCGATGTTTGGCGGCGACGAACTGGGCATCGTGGTGCGCAAGCCCAACTTCTGGAAGTTCAGCGGCACGTACTCGTTGCAATTCACGCAGAACCACGTGAGCGAAAACTGGTACAAGGGCGGCGAGAGCCACAACGCCTTGCTCGCCTCGACCGTGATGGAGTTGAATTTCAACAACCAGCGCAAGCTGACGTTCGACAACAAACTCGAAATGAAGCTCGGGTTTCAAACCTCGCACAACGACGAGGAACATAAGTACAAGACCAACTCCGACCTGCTGCGCCTTACCAACAAGCTCGGCATCCGTGCCGTGAAACACTGGTACTACACCGTGATGCTCCAGAGCTGGACGCAGTTTTACAAGGGCTACAAATCGAACGACAAGAAAGTCTACTCCGACTTCATGTCGCCGTTCGAGTCGCTCCTCTCCATAGGTATGGACTATCAGCAGACGACGAAGAACAACAAGTTCAAGGTCAGCGCAACGCTCTCGCCGTTGGCGTTGAAGTTCAAGTACGTGGCCCGTCCCTCGCTCGTCACCTCGTTCGGCCTGGACGAGGGCAAGCACACCTTGTGGGAGTACGGTTCGAACGTGACGGTGAACTATACGTGGAATATCGTGAAGAACGTCTCCTGGTCGGGCCGTTTCTACTACTTTACCGACTATTCGAAGACACAGATAGAGTGGGAGAACACCTTCAACCTGTCCATCAACCGCTACCTCTCGGCCAAGCTCTTCCTGTATCCGCGCTTCGACGACAGCCGCAAGCGCAGCGAGGGGCAGAGCAACTTCGAGTTCAACGAACTCCTCTCCCTCGGCCTGAACGTCAGCATCTGAGGCAGGCGGGAAACTACATAACTAAACAAAAACGCGAAAGGCGCAGTTCAATGAGAACTGCGCCTTTCGCATGAAGATTGAGCCGAAAGCCGGACTCGAACCGGCGACCTATTCATTACGAATGAATTGCTCTACCAACTGAGCTATTTCGGCAAATTCCCGTGGGAATTTCTTTTGAGCCTCTTGTCGGATTCGAACCAACGACCCCGAGATTACAAATCACGTGCTCTGGCCAACTGAGCTAAAGAGGCGGGTGGGTAAGCTCACTGTATCGCACCGCTACAACCAACTACCTTTGCTGCGATCAAGCCCTGGAGGATTCGAAGGGAGCTGGTCGTACAGCACTTACCCATAGTCGATTGCTTGGGGTGACTCCTATAGGATTCAAACCTATAACCTTTTGATCCGTAGTCAAATGCTCTATTCAGTTGAGCTAAGGAGCCGTGCCGTAGCTTGTGACTCCTATAGGATTCAAACCTATAACCTTCTGATCCGTAGTCAGATGCTCTATTCAGTTGAGCTAAGGAGCCGTGCAATAGGGAATGAAGCCTTTCGTGTGACTCCTATAGGATTCAAACCTATAACCTTCTGATCCGTAGTCAGATGCTCTA
>CAVGTD010000044.1:0-17519 GCA_963632215.1 Clostridiales bacterium | reverse complement strand
GGGCGAAACGTGGAACGCGCCCCCTTGTTCTACAATCTCGACGCTATCATCGCTGTCGGATACAGAGTAAACAGCTACCAGGCCACGCAGTTCCGCATTTGGGCCACGACGGTATTGAAAGAGTTTATCATCAAAGGATACGTACTCGATGACGAACGGCTTAAACAAGGGCAGCATTTTGGCAAGGACTACTTCGACGACTTGCTTGAACGCATCCGCGAGATACGCACTTCGGAACGCCGTTATTACCAAAAGATAACAGATATCTACGCAGAGTGCAGTGCAGACTATGACGCAAGCTCCGACGAGACAAGAATGTTCTTCAAAATGGTGCAAAACATGATGCGCCTTGCAGTTACGCACCACAGTGCCGCCGAAATCGTTTACGACCGAGCAAACGCCGAACAACCGCACATGGGTCTGACTACGTGGAAAAACGCTCCCGAGGGGCGCGTGCAGAAGTCGGACACCATCGTGGCCAAGAACTATCTGACCGATACAGAATTGCAGGAACTTAACGGCATAACCAGCTCTTTTCTTGACATAGCGGAGTCGCGCGCACGCCGTCACCTTATCACCACAATGGACGACTGGCGCAAAAGGCTCTCTGCCTTTCTCGAAACGATGGACTACAAAGCAGCGGCCACGACAGGGACAGTTTAGCAGGACGATGCCCGAAAGAAAGCCTACGGCGATACGAAAAGTTCAAGCTCATTCAGGACAAAACATACGTGTCCGATTTCGACCGCTACAACAACAGTTTCGGCGAAGAGCCACTACTGCCTTTCGACATCCATCCCGAGGAAAATTAGCACTTATTCGTCTTAAAACATGTAAATCAGCCACTTGCGGTTTGCAAATCCGCACGAAAATTCATAATTTTGCGGATATGGACATAAAAAGCATCTTCCCCCTCAAACGATATACCACACGGCTTTGCGCCTTTGCCCTTGGCGCGCTGCTCATTGCGCCCCTCCACGCCGCCCCCCGAAAGAAGGACAAAGGCGACGGCAAAGGCATGGCAGCCTACGCGGCCTCAGAGCCCGACGCAATGCCCGCAAAGTCCGACGGCGCGCGGCGCATGGCGCACGCCAGCTCCGTGTTTCTGCGCATCAGCAACGCCCGAATCAACTCCAAGTACAAGGAGGGCATCGACGTGTCGCACTACCAAGGCAGCATCAACTGGGACGAAGTGGCCAACGGCACCCCCATCTCCTACGTCTACCTCAAAGCCACCGAAGGCGCGTCGCTCGTCGACGACACCTATGAGCGCAACCTCAACGAGGCGCGCCGCGTGGGTCTCAGCGTGGGCAGCTACCACTTCTACCGCCCCAACGTGGACTGGCGCAAGCAGTTCGACAACATGACCGCCGTGGTGAAAATGGACGAGCAGGATCTTGTGCCTATCATCGACATAGAACACCGCGGTTCGACAAGCCTCAACGACTTCATCACGGATCTTCGTTCGTTCATCGAGAAGGTGACGGAATACTACGGCAAGAAGCCCCTGCTCTACACCTACCACAACTTCTACAACAACTACCTTCAGGGCGCGTTCACCGACTACCACTTCATGATAGCCCGCTACCGCAGCGACTCCCCCACCCTCAACGACGGCAAGGACTACATCATGTGGCAATACACCTCCACGGGTTCCATCCCCGGCATCCGCGGTCACGTAGACCGCTCCAAAATAATGGGCAACTACTCGCTAAACCAAGTAATGATGTAGCCAGTTCGCCCTCGCCCCACACAGGCAAAAGAAACCGCAAAGAGCAAGTTCGGCCACAAGGGATAGACCTCCCCCAAAAGCCGAATTTGCCCTTTTTGTTTGCCGTAAGTTTTCAATATTCGGATCAAGCACGAGTCTGCAGCAACGCAACCATGGCAGAGTGGATGCTTACGAGCAAAAACCGACCATTTCATTTGGCGGCAGCAAATAAAAGCAATTATCGGCTCACCCGATATAGTCCGTGAATGCGGCGTTAGGGAAAGCCCCCAATTCCATTAATGTTTTCATATCAATCCATTAGTAATCTGTTTGATAATAGGTTGACATAAGCTTAGTCAAAACAAGCAAAGGGCTGCGCCCAAGTAGTTGATACTTGAGGGCAGCCCTTTGCGGTTGTTATTGCCATTGCGGCGTGGGGTCTCAGATTAGTTGAACCAACGGACGTAGCAGAAGTCCTGACGGTTGGGGAGGCTCTTGTGCTTGGGGTACATGCGGTAAGCCACCTTGTAGGAACCGGCGAGGTCGACGCTTGCGGTGAGTTCGAAGGTGTAGAGGTTGCCCTCGTGACCTACGACGTTCATGGGCATCACTTCGTAGATTTCCTCGTTGCCGTCGTTGCCCGACATGATGACGAGGTCAATGCCGATGGCGTCTTCCAAGCCCTGCTCGTCAACCACGTGCTTTACGCTGAACTGCTTGCCGCTCACGAGTGCGCCGTTCTGAAGGTTTTCGCTTCGTTCGCTGCTCACCACGGAGATGCTGTCCCAACGCTGAGCCACGCTTTCCTTCCAGGCGGCAATTGACTTGGCCTGCTGATTGCCGTTGGCTGAGAGTTCCTTGTAACGGGCAGCCTCGGGGTTGTAGAAGCGGTCGTAGTAGTCGTCGAGCTGGCGCTTCATGGTGTAGTGGGGAGCGATGCTTGCGATGGAGTTCTTCACCGTGCGTACCCAGTTTTCGGAGTATCCCTTGCGGTTGCGCGCGTAGTAGAGAGGAATGATTTCCTGCTCAAGCATCGAGTAGATAGTCGAAGCGTCAAGCTTGTCCTGGTGTTCTTGGTTCTCGTAGGTGCGGCGGTCGGTCAATGCCCAACCTGCGCCCTCGCGGTAACCTTCGTACCACCAGCCGTCGAGTACGCTGAGGTTTACCACGCCGTTCATCAGGGCTTTCTCGCCCGACGTACCGCTCGCTTCGAGGGGGCGTGTCGGGGTGTTCATCCAGATGTCGACACCCGAAACGAGGCGGCGAGCCACCTGCATGTCGTAGTTGTCGATAAAGAGAATTTTGCCCAAGAACTCGGGACGCTGCGAGATGTCGTAAATCTTCTTGATGAGGCCCTGGCCGGCGCCGTCGGCGGGGTGAGCCTTGCCGGCGAAGAGGAACTGCACGGGGTAGTCGGGATTGTTGACAATCTTCGACAGGCGGTCAAGATCGGAGAAGAGCAGGTGTGCGCGCTTGTAAGTGGCGAAACGGCGTGCGAAGCCGATGAGCAACGCGTTGGGATTGATTTTGTCGAGCAAGCTGACCACGAGCGAGGGATCGCCCTGGTTGCGCAGCCAGTTCTCGCGGAAACGGGCGCGGATGTAATCAATGAGCTTGTTCTTCAATGCCACACGCGTGTTCCAGATTACTTCGTCGGGCACATTGTGTATATTCGCCCAGATCTTTTCGTTGCTCTGGTCGTTGATGTAGTCCTTGCCGAGGTACTTCTCGTAAACGGCACGCCACTCCTTGGCACACCATGTGGGGAAGTGCACACCGTTGGTCACGTAGCCCACGTGGCTCTCCTCGGGGTGCTTGTTGTACACCTTGAACCATTCGTCGTGCGTACGCTCAATATGGTCGGGGTGGTTGTATGTGGGCAGGTAACCAGACCAAATGTCCTTGAACATCTGCTGGCTGACGAGACCGTGAAGCCAGCTAACGCCGTTCACTTCTTGGCAGGTTTTGCAAAGGAACGTCGACATACAGAACTTCTCGCCCTTGTCGTCGGGGTTGGTGCGGCCCAAGCCCATGAAGTCGTCCCAAGAGATGCCGAGGCGACCGGGGAACTGGTTCATGTACTTGTTGAAGAGACCCTCGTCGAAGTAGTCGTGACCGGCGGGTACGGGGGTGTGCACGGTGTAGAGCGAAGAGGCGCGAACGAGTTCGAGAGCCTCGCTGAAGTTCATGCCGCTCTCCACGTAGTCGACGAGTCGCTGCACGTTGCAGAGTGCGGCGTGGCCCTCGTTGCAGTGGTAGATATCCTTGGTGATGCCGAGCTGCTTGAGCGCAAGCATACCGCCGATGCCGAGGAGGTACTCCTGCTTGATGCGGTTTTCCCAGTCACCGCCGTAGAGCGAGTGAGTGATGCGGCGGTCGAATTCCGAGTTCATTTCGTTGTCCGTGTCGAGCAGGTAGAGCTTGATGCGGCCTACGTTGACTACCCACAGTGCAGCGTGCACCATAAAGTTGGGGTAAGGCACAGCCACCACTACCTGGTTGCCGTTTTCGTCGAGTACGCGCTCGATGGGGAGGCGGTCAAAGTCCTGAGCCTCGTAGTTGGCAATCTGCTGGCCGTCCATCGAAAGCGTCTGCGTGAAGTAGCCGTAACGGTAGAGGAAACCCACAGCTACCATGTCGACGTTGCTGTCGGATGCCTCTTTGAGGTAGTCGCCAGCCAGAACGCCCAAACCGCCAGAGTAAATCTTAAGCACGTGGGTCAAGCCGTACTCCATGCAGAAGTAAGCCACCGAGGCTCGCTTCGCATTGGGCTTCACGTCCATATACTTGCGGAACTCGTCGTAAACCCTGTTCATGTGGCCGATAAACTCCTCGTCATTCGACAGTTCGATCATGCGGTCGTAGTCGATGCTGCGGAGCATGTCGATGGGGTTGCCGTTCACTTTCTTGTACAGGTCACTGTCAAGATGGGTGAAGAGCTGAATGGCGTCGTTGTTCCAAGACCACCAGAGGTTGTGGGCAATCTCGTCCAGCTTTTTCAGTGCCTCGGGAATGTGGCTTTTCACGTTCACCACCTTCCATGACGGTTGGTTGGCGTTGCTAATTTTGATGTTCATAAAATTATGTGATATATATCAGTTTGCTTGTAGGTTGTTAGTTGTTGTTTGCCGGTTGTTTACTTCTCAGCCGTCCGGCGCAGGGCAAAATCGTACGCCTTATAATAATGCGTGATAAAGTTTTTCCACTGAGCCTTGTCGGCAAGCGCCTTTGCCTTGTCGCGCTGCGCAGTGCGTTGCTTGGCGGTGGACTGAAGTTCGTCAATTACGGTTTGGCAGATGTCGCTTGCCACCTCAAAATAGTTGCTGTCGTCGCGGTGTATCACCCGCACGCCGTCATTGATCGTACCCTCGTGACCCAGTGTTTCGTTCACCCACTGGCCGAAGCCGCTGAGGTCGGTCGTGACGCAAGGTGTGTGGAACGCGCAGCTCTCGAGCGGCGTGTACCCCCAAGGCTCGTAGTACGAGGGGTAGAGGGATAGGTCGTTGGCGGCAAGCAGTTCGTAGTACTCCATATTGAATATGCCGTCGTTGCCGTTGAGGTAGCACGGAACCAGCACCACCTTTACCTTGTCGTCGGGGCGGTTTGCCAGGCCCAGACTGTGTATTGTTGCCACAATGCGGTCGTCGCCAAAGTTGTGGAGCGTGTGGGTGATGATGGGTTCGTGGAGCGGTTCGCCGCAACCTGCGGGACTGTGCTTCAAGGCCTCCTGCAAGTCGGCACGGGGCTGCTCCATCCAACAGGGCACCTCAATAAGGGCAAGAACCTGCTGTTTGCTGTCAGTCTGTTCGTTGAGTTTCGTGCGCAGTTGCGCCATGGCCTCGAAGAACACGTCAAAACCCTTGCAGCGATAGTCGTTGCGGCCGCTTGTCGACACAATGAGCGTGTCGTCGGGCATCACGCTGCCTGTCAGCGCACTCGCCACGTCGAGAATGCGGCGACGGGCCTTGCGGCGCACGGCGGTGAACTTCGCCCCCTTGGGTACGAAGTCGTTCTCGAACCCATTGGGCAGCACCACGTCGGCCGGTTTGTCGAGCAACTGCTTGCACTCGCGGTCGGTAAACGAGCTGACCGTCGTGAAACAGTCGGCGTGCCATGCGCTTTGTTTTTCGATGCTGTGCTTTGCGTCCATGTGGAGTTCGCTCGCCATCTGGTCGCCGTTGTATCCGTCGAAGTAGGCGTAGAGCTGTTTGTCGTTGCCGCAGATGGAACGACCGATGCTCGTAGCATGGGTAGTGAAGATGGTGGCCACGCGGGGCTGGTGCTTCTTCAGGAATAGCATACCCAGACCGGACATCCACTCATGCGCCTGGTACACCACCTTGTCCTCGGGTTTGAGGCACAACGACACCACCGCCTCCACAAAGCGGCCGGCGGCGTACGAGAACATCGAAGCCTCGTCGTAGTCGCCATAAGCGTGGAGCGAATCTACACGGAACAAGTCCCACGCCTCGGCGTAAATCTCATTCTTTATCTCAAAAAGCGGGGCAAAGTCAACAAGCACAGCCACAGGTTTGCCGGGCACGGCCCAGCGTCCAATCCTGCACGCCAAGCCCAAGTCTGCTGCCGCCTTCTTCCAGGCGGGCAGCAACCTTTCATCCTCACAAAAATCCACATTAGCCGTAGGTTGCTTCAAGTCAGGGCCAATAAAAACAACGCGGTCCTGATAGTCAGACATGAGCGTTTTTGCACGCGACGACAGCACTGTATATATGCCGCCCACTTTATTACACACTTCCCAACTCGTCTCGAATATATAGTCGGGAATCAAACGTTCATCTTTCATAAAAATATGTAATAACCAGTGCAAAGATACTTTCTAAAAGAAGAACGGCAAAACGGGGAAATAGATTTTCCCATTTTGTAACATCCTTGGCGGCAGCCTCTCTGGCTGTTCCGTCCGCCGCTCCCTGCATGGTCTCAGCCGCCGTCCGCTGCCGGGGTCTGGAATTGGTAAAAGAAAAACCGCTATGCAGCCGTGTGTCTGTTACGGTGTACATAGCGGATAACTTGTCTTCGCTTCTGCCTTCTCGCTCACCCATCGAGGTTGCGTGGTGCAAGGCTTCGCGCTTGGCGGAAAGTGAGGGATTCAAACCCCCGGTACGGATAAACCGTACAGCGGATTTCGAGTCCGCCCCATTCGATCACTCTGGCAACTTTCCTTAGCTCCGGGGTTTCTCTCCCGAAAGCGTTGCAAAGATACGGATATTTTTTGTTCCGCAGTGCTTTGCCCCTTATTTTTTGTACGATTTGTTCAGTCCGGCTATCACGTCGTTGGTGATGTCCACCGCCGGATCAACATACAGAACGTTGTCGCCGCTGCGGCTGATGATAACCTTAAATCGCCCGTCCTTGTTGTACTCTTGCAGAAACGCGCTGATGTCGAGACGCAGTTTTGCCTGATAGTTCTTCGTTGCGTTGGCCATTTCGTTTTCAATGCGCTGCTGGAAGGCTTGCAGTTGTTGCTGCTGCTTTTCGAGCTGCTTTTGCGCTGCTTCGGCTTGCTGCTGCGAGGTAAAACCGCCGCTCTGCGCTTTTTGCTGGAAACTCACCATGGCGTTTTGCAGTGCCTGCCCCTTAGCTTGCAGTTGCTGCTGGAAGCTTTTCTGCTTTGCCTCGAGCGACTTTTGCCCGTCCTTGCAGTATTCGCACTTTGCGGCCAACGAGTCAATGTCGACCACGGCGATTGCGCCAGCCGAGGCGGAGTCTCCGGCAGCGGCAGCCTTGGGCAGGTTGTTCGACTTCACCTGTGCGGCAGGGTCTTTCTTGTTGCAGCCCACGCAAAGGGCAGCTATGCAAAGGGCGATAGTGAGGGATTGTATTTTCATCGTGATGCGGTGTTTCGTTTAGGATTCTCGCTTTCTGCCTCAACGGCTGCGCTCCTCGGCGTGCGGAGCGCGGTCAGCCCTTTGCTCGGCATCCTGCGCCTGAACGCAGTGTATGCCTCGCTGCCTCATGGCCTTGCTTTGGTCTACATGGGTCTTTACGAACGCTTTTCCGAAGAAGAGCCTTACGGCCAGCAGAGCAAAACAGCAAGCTATAATAATGAGTGTCGGCAGAAAGAGTTTCATAAATATTTTTCTTACTTTTGCTTGCGTTTGAACGAGTTCCGTTCGCAGCTTGCGGCGGCAAAGTTAGTGCAACGGACACGATAAGCAAAAAGAAAGAAACACAATCTTTTCTCCAGTCTCGTTTTTTGGCTGTTGCGGCAGTTGCCGCAACACGTTGACCGGACATACACAATATATAAGGAACAATGGAAAACTCACAAACCGTAAAGTTGCAGCCAAGCGTCGTGTTTGACTGTTTTGCCGAAGTAAATAAAGTACCCCGCCCCTCGAAGAAAGAAGAGAAGATGATCGCTTTCCTCAAAGCCTTTGGCGAGAGCCTCGGGCTTCCCACCAAGGTCGACGAGACGGGCAACGTGTGCATCAGCAAGCCCGCCACGCCCGGCTACGAGGGGCGCAAGGCAGTCATTCTGCAAAGCCACATGGACATGGTGTGCGAGAAGAACAAGAACATAGACTTCAACTTCGAGACTGACGCTATCCAGACCGTCATCGACGGCGAGTGGATGCGCGCCAATGGCACTACGCTCGGTGCGGACGACGGCATCGGCGTAGCCATGGAAATGGCGTTGCTCAAATCCAACGACATCGAGCACGGACCTATCCAGTGCGTCTTCACGCGCGACGAGGAAACGGGACTCACCGGCGCAATGGGCATGAAGAGCGACTTCATGCACGGCGACTACCTCATCAACCTCGACTCGGAGGACGAGGGGCAAATCTTCGTGAGCTGCGCCGGCGGCGTGCGCACCCTTGCCACCTATCCCTTTCCCACTGAGGCCTTGCCCAGCGGCTACTACACGTTCAGCCTTGGCGTAAAGGGCCTTACGGGCGGACATTCGGGCGACGATATTAACAAGAAGCGCGCCAACGCCAACAAACTGCTCGTGCGCTTCCTCGTTCAGGAAATGCAGAAGACCGACCTCCGCCTTGCCGACATTCAGAGCGGCGGCCTGCACAACGCCATTCCCCGCGAGGGACACGCCCTTTGCGCCGTCCCCGCCGCATTTAAGGATCAACTCCGCGCCGACCTCAACGTGTTCGAGGCAGCAGCGAAAGAGGAATACTCCGTTACGGAAACAGACATCACCTTTACGCTCGACACCGCCCCGGCAACCACCGAGTGCATGGAGCCGAAGGCCATGAAGGCTATGCTCCTTTCGCTCCACGCCGTGCACAACGGCGTTTACGCCATGAGCCAGGACATCGACTGGCTCGTTGAAACATCGTCCAACCTTGCCAGTATCCGCCGCGAGGGCGACCACGTCACCGTCACTACAAGCCAGCGCAGCAGCGTAGGCAGTGCGTGCGAGAACATGGCGAGCGTAGTACGTGCAGCCTTTGAACTTGGCGGCGCGTCGACGCTGACCAACGAGGGCTATCCTGGTTGGAAACTCAATCCCCACAGCGAGATTGTCAAGATTGCCCGTGAGAGCTACGTGTCGCTGTTCGGCAAAGAGCCGAAAATCCTTGCCATCCACGCCGGCTTGGAATGCGGACTGTTCTCTGAGAAGTACCCCGGACTCGACATGGTGAGCTTTGGCCCCACCCTCCGCGGCGTTCACTCGCCCGACGAGCGGCTGCTCATACCCACGGTGCAGATGGTTTGGGATCACTTGCTCGATATTCTCAAGCGTGTGTAAGCCCTTGCCGCACTGTCGGCTCACGTATACGCAATAATATATATAGGCAAGCATCTGACGCATTGTGCTTATGCCACGTTCTGGCCGCGTCATGGTGCTTGCCTTTCTTTTTCCCCTGCCGCCCAGCGGCGTTCACATTCCTCTTCTCTATGCGTTTTCTTCCCCTGCTACTTGTTTTTGCGCTTTGCCTTGCCGGCTGCATGAAGGACGACGAATACACCACGTCGTCCTCCGACCGGCTCTCGTTCAGCAAGGACACCATAGCCTTCGACACAATCATCAGCGGCTCACCTACCAAGACTTACTCGTTCACCGTGTACAACACGGCCTCCAAAGCCGTGCGCATTCCGTTGGTAAACCTGCGAAACGGTGCCAATTCGCCGTTCAAGGTAAACGTGGACGGCGTGGCTCTCGACGGTGGTTCAGCTACGGACTTCGAGATAGCCGCACACGACAGCATGGTGGTCTACCTCATGGCCAATGTGCCGGAACAGGACAGCGACCTGCCCACTGCTTTCTCCGATGATTTGGTGTTCACCACTGAGGCCGGCGTGGCGCAAAGCGTTAAACTCACTGCGTCGGGACAGGATGTGCTGACGCTCACTGGTCGCCGAATTTCGGCGGACGAGACATTTGCCGCTCGTCGCCCCTACCGCGTAATGGACAGCCTTGTAGTGGAACGGGGACAAACGCTAACGCTCGCCCAGGGCGTTACGCTGCTCTTCCACTCCGGGGCCTCGCTCGTTGTCCACGGCACGCTCCGCATCCAAGGCTCGGCGGATAGTCTCGTCACGCTCCGCGGCGACCGCTTAGACTATATGTTCACCAATCAGCCCTACGACCGCACACCCGGCACGTGGGGCGGCGTGACGTTCACTGCCGAGTCGATGGGCAACGCCATCAATTTCGCCGACATACACGGCGGCAAGTATGGACTGAGGCTTGACTCGTCCGACGTTTCAATCGAGAAACTCCACCTTGAAAACAGTCGTATTCACACCTGCACGCAGCACGCCCTTGACATCCGCATGGCCAAGGCTTTCATTGGCAACTGCCTCATAGCCAATGCCGGGGGCGACTGCCTCCACGTGCGAGGCGGCGACGTGTCTGCGGTCCACTGCACACTGGCCCGCTTCTACGTGTTTACGGGCGGCTCGGGTTCTGCGCTCGACTTCGCCAACTACGACGGCTCTGCGCGTCTGCCACTCACCAAACTCTATCTGGCCAACAGCATCGTCACGGGTTATCAGGACGACGAACTGATGGGGGCGCGCAACGAGCAGTACAAAGATGCCGACGCATTCAACTATTCGTTTGTCAATTGCCTTGTCAACACGCCGAAACCCTCCGACGACAGCGAGGAAATCAGCAACTTCGTGCAGTGCCGCTGGGATCAGAAGGCGGCCGCCGATGCGGCGCAAGATGCCGAGACCGTAATCCGCGAGAAAAACTTCACGCCGGAGTTCGACCTCAGTCGTCTGCTTTTCAGCTTCGAACTCTCCGAAAAGTCACAGGCTGTGGGTGCGGCCAATGAGCAAATCACGCAACAATACTATCCTGCCGACCTCCTTGGCCGTCCCCGCGGCGCAGTCCCCGATGCGGGCTGCCTCCAGCACCAGACTGCAGCTTCTCAGGACGGCAACCAATAAGACCTACCCCAAGATTAGAACCACACACCATGCCATCAGAAAATACCTTTAAACGCAACGGCGGCAACTCCAAGAAAGCCCCGCAAGCACCCCTTACCGACAACTACGGACATCTGCAGCCGCAGGCCGTGGAACTGGAAAAGGCTGTACTTGGCGCGCTCATGGTCGAAAAGGACGCCTACTTTCAGGTGAGCGAGATACTTCGCCCCGAAAGTTTCTACGAGCGACGCCACCAAATCATCTACGAGGCCATACGCCGCCTCAACATCGAGGAACGCCCCGTCGACATTCTCACCGTTACCGAACAACTGCGCAGCACTAACCAGCTCGAAGAGGTGGGCGGTCCGTTCTACATCACGGAGCTGAGCGGCCTTGTGGCCTCGTCGGCCCACATTGAGTACCATGCCCGTATCATCGCCCAAAAGGCCACGGCGCGCGAACTCATCAGCTACACCAGCGAAATTCAGACCAAGGCGTTCGACAGCACGCAGGACGTGGACGAACTCATGCAGTTGGCCGAAGGCAAGCTCTTTGAGCTTTCGCAGACCAACATGAAGAAGGACTACACGCAAATCGACCCTGTCATCAAGGAGGCCTACGAGATGCTCCAGACCGCCGCCGCCCGCACCGACGGCATGAGCGGCATCGCCTCGGGCTTCCACGCCCTGGACAAGATCACGTCGGGCTGGCAACGGTCCGACCTCATCATCCTCGCCGCCCGCCCAGCAATGGGAAAGACGGCCTTTGCGCTGAGCATGGCCAAGAACATGGCTGTGGACCAGCACATCCCCGTGGCTATGTTCTCGCTCGAAATGTCTAACGTGCAGCTCGTCAACCGTATGATCGTCAACGTGTGCGAAATCAAGGGCGAAACGCTTAAGAGCGGTCAGCTCAAACCCTACGAGTGGACGCAGCTCGACTCGCGCATCAAGCAGCTTGTGGGCGCGCCTCTCTTCGTCGACGATACGCCCTCGCTCTCGGTCTTCGAACTGCGTACCAAGGCCCGTCGCCTCGTGCGCGAACACCACGTGCAGGCCATCATGATTGACTATCTGCAGCTCATGAACGCCTCGGGCATGAACTTCGGCAGCCGTCAGGAAGAGGTGTCTACCATTTCGCGCTCGCTCAAAGGCCTTGCCAAGGAACTGAACATCCCCATCCTCGCCCTCTCGCAGCTCAACCGCGGCGTGGAGAGCCGCGAGGGAAACGACAAACGTCCCCAGCTCTCCGACCTCCGCGAATCGGGAGCTATCGAGCAGGATGCCGACATGGTACTGTTCATCCACCGTCCCGAATACTACAAGATCTACACCGACGACAACGGCCGCGACGTGCGAGGCAAGGCGGAAATCATCATCGCCAAGCACCGTAACGGTGCGGTGGGAAACATATTGCTTCGCTTCAAGGGCGAGTACGCCCGTTTCCAAAACCCCGAGGAGGAAGAGGTCGACACCTTCGACTCTGCCGTCTCCTCCTCTCCTATGGGCGGCTCCCAGGCCGGCGGCGGCATTCCCCCCATGCCCCCAGCCCCCGACGACTTTCCTCCCTTGCCCGACGGCGGCAACTTCCCGCCCATGCCCCCCGGGAGTTCCGTGCCGTTCTAAGGAACAACAACAAAGCAACCGCGCCGGAAACGCAAAAGCAGGTGGTTCTGACTTTTGCGTTTCCGGCGCGGTTGCTTTGTTATAGTGCGTCGTCTGTCCTTACTTCTGTTGGGGACGGAGGTCAATGAGGAGTTCGTCGAGTTGTTTGGGGTCTACGGCGGAGGGAGCGTCGAGCATCACGTCGCGGCCGGAGTTGTTCTTGGGGAAGGCTATGCAGTCGCGAATGCTGTCGAGACCGGCGAAGAGCGATACCCAACGGTCGAGACCGTAGGCCAGGCCGCCATGAGGGGGGGCGCCGTACTTGAAAGCGTTCATCAGGAAGCCGAACTGTTCCTGCGCACGCTCGGGGGTAAAGCCCAGCACCTTGAAGATTTTGGCCTGCAGAACGGCATCGTGGATACGTATTGAGCCACCGCCCACCTCAACGCCGTTGCACACCATGTCGTAGGCATCGGCCAGAACGGAGGCGGGGTCGGTATCGAGCAGGGGAATGTCCTGCGGACGGGGAGCGGTGAACGGATGGTGCATGGCCAGAAGGCGTCCTTCCTCTTCGCTCCACTCGAACATGGGGAAGTCAACCACCCAAAGCAGGGCGAACTTGTTCTTGTCGCGCAGACCGAGACGCTCGCCCATTTCGAGGCGGAGTTCGCAGAGCTGCTTGCGCGTCTTCATAGCGTCGGGACCGGAGAGGATGAGGATGAGGTCGCCGGGCTTGGCGTTCATCTTCTCCTTAAGGCTGGCAAGCACTTCGGGAGTATAGAATTTGTCGACGGAACTCTTCACAGAGCCGTCGTCGCCCACCTTGGCATAGACAAGCCCCTTGGCACCAATTTGCGGCGACTTGACGAAGTCGGTCAGCTGGTCGAGCTGCTTGCGCGTGTAGTGAGCGCAGCCCTCGGCGCAAATGCCGCCGATATACTCGGCCTCGTTGAACACGCCAAACGTGCCTGTGCCTTTGAGGGTGTCCATCAGTTCAACAAACTCCATGCCGAAGCGCATATCGGGTTTGTCGGAACCGAAGCGGCGCATAGCCTCGTGCCACGGCATACGCAGGAAGGGCGCTGAGCCGAGGTCGTAGCCGCGCACCTCCTTGAAGAGGTACTTCGCCATTTCCTCAAAGGTATTGATGATGTCGTCCTGCGTAACGAACGACATTTCGCAGTCAATCTGCGTAAACTCGGGCTGGCGGTCGGCGCGCAAGTCTTCGTCGCGGAAGCACTTGGCAATCTGGAAGTAGCGGTCGATGCCGGCCACCATGAGCAGCTGCTTGAGCGTCTGAGGGCTTTGCGGCAGGGCGTAGAACTGTCCGGGGTTCATGCGCGAAGGCACGATGAAGTCGCGTGCGCCCTCGGGAGTAGAGCCTATAAGCACGGGCGTTTCAATTTCGAGGAAGCCCTTTGAGTCGAGGAAGTTGCGTACGGCGATGCAGAACTTATGGCGCAGTTCGAGGTTAGCGCGCACGTTTTCGCGGCGCAAGTCGAGGTAGCGGTACTTCATGCGTAGGTCATCGCCGCCATCAGTGTTGCGCTCGATGGTGAAGGGGGGAGTGAGCGACTCGTTGAGTACGGTCAGCTCCGTGACGATAATCTCGATGTCGCCCGTAGGCATTTTGTCGTTTTTGGCATAGCGTTCGTTTACCGTGCCTTTTATCTGGATAACAAATTCGCGTCCCAGCTTGTTAGCCTTGGCGCAAAGGTCGGCATCGGTTTCTTCGTTGAAGACGAGCTGCGTGATGCCATAGCGGTCGCGCAGGTCGACGAACGTCATGCCGCCCATTTTGCGGCTACGCTGTACCCAGCCGGCCAGCGTTACGGTCTGCCCTACGTTCTCGAGGCGCAGTTCACCGCAGGTGTTTGTTCTGTACATGATAATATGTGGTGTGTTTGTTTTTCAGTGTTTCAACGTGCGAATTTACTAATTTCCTTTCACCCCGTACACGCGCCGGTGGAGCGTAGCGGCTATTTCTTTGCCGCAGTTCCGTCCGAATGCGTCGTCGCTGCACATCAGTTTCATGGGGAGGCTTTCGCCGCCGGGCCGGTACGGGGGCTGCACGTAGGCATCGGGGAGCAACGCATACCCGTTGCGCTCGTAGAAGGCGATGCGCCGCCGGGCCGTGTCGTTTTCGGGCAGTTCCACTTCGAGAACTACGGGCTTCTGCCCTACCCTGTCCCTGAGGAGCACCAGGCTCTGGCTTCCCGTCCCTTGCCCGCGGCACGAGCCGTCGACGGCGAAATGCTCCACGTAGGCGAAGCCGCCAAATAGCCAATAGGCAATGAAGCCCGTGCAACGCTCGCCAAGGTAAATGCCGTCTATGCGGAAGTCGGATTCCTTGTTTCGCATATCGAGCCAAATGCTGGTTGGGCGGCGTTCAACCTCGGGGAATGCGTTTTCGTAGAGGGCGGCGGCAAATGCCGTGTCCTTGTCTGCCAAGGGCAGCAGTTTCAGCGGGTCATTCGTCTGCATCTTCGTCGAGGAATGTGATGTTGTATATCTGCGATAGCAAGCCGCGGAGGCGTTCCTCGTCGTCAAGTCTCACCTCCACCTGCATCACCGTTCCTTGGCCGGTGTAGTCGCGGCTCGCTATAGCAGCCCCGACGTCACGGATGTGGCGCATGGCTGCGTCGGCCACGGTGTATGGCACGTCTATGCGGAACGAACCCGTGATTACCTCTTCGCGGATTGCGGCCTGATCGAGCGCGTCGGAGATAGCCGTGCGGTAGGCCACGCCAAGCGGTCCCGTGCCGAGTTTCACGCCGCCAAAGTAGCGTACCACCACGGCCACGGTGTTGGTCAGTCCGCGCGACTGGAGCTGCCCAAGGATGGGGCGGCCCGCCGTGCCGCTCGGTTCGCCGTCGTCGCTGCTGCGGGTGGTTTCGCTGCGCTTGCCCACCACGTAGGCGTAGCACACGTGGCGCGCGTCGTAGTACTTCTTCTTGAAGGCCGCCACCGTCTCCTTGGCCTCGTCCTCGGTCAGCACCGGCACGGCAAAAGCCAAGAAGCGCGACCGCTTCTCGGTGAGCTGCGCCTCGACGGGCTGTTCGATGGTGTAGTACGTGTCCATGGGCGGTGAAAAAGAGAGGTGAACGGCCTCGCCCGGCAAGCTCGGGGCTTCGGGGCGCGGACATTCACCTCTCTCGGGTTGAGTGATTAGTTGAAGTGATAAAGGAAGGTGGCAATGCCGGTTACGGCGGGCTTCTTCTGGTCCTTAATCTCGATGGTGAACTTGATTTCGACCTTGCAGATGCCGCGGAGGTTGGCAATGCTGTGGAGCGTGGTGACGAGGCGTACGCTCTGACCGCTCAACACGGCCTGGCCGTACTTCATCTTGTCCATGCCGTAGTTGACCATCATTTTCAGGTTGTTCACCTTGATAATCTGTTCCCACATATAGGGCAGGAGCGAGAGCGTAAGGTAGCCGTGGGCGATGGTCTGTCCGAAGGGACCGTCCTTGGCGCGCTCGGGGTCAACGTGTATCCACTGGTGGTCGAGCGTTGCGTCGGCAAAAGCGTTGATGCGGGCCTGGTCTACTTCGAGCCAATCGGACTTGCCGAGTTCCTGACCGAGGTATTTCTCAAATTCTTCGTATGAGTTGATTGTCAACATGGGTTCTGTAGTTTATTGTGTGTGGGTGAATGTTACTGCTTTGCTATTTCCTGCATGGTCAGCGAGGTGATGAGCATCTGGGGGCTTACCGTGGCGTTGCACTTGTACTGGCCGAACGTTTTGCCCTCGTTGTCGCGCTCAATGTGCTGGTCTACGCTGAACGTCACCTGGAACGAGCCGTCGCCGCCGTTGACGGCTTTGCGAGTCACCTGCAAGTCGCGGTTCACAACGAACTCGCATTCCTCGATGTGTTCGTTGAACATGCCGTTGATGGTGCTCAGCACGTCGGCCTTGCTGGCGTTCTTGCGGTGGAGGAAGGTGGTCATCGTCGAGGCGATGTTGTTGCAGATTCGCTGCTCGTCCTGCGTGGCGAAGCCCGTGTAGAAGTCGTTGAGCAGGCTGGCAATCATCTGGCGTTCCTCGTCGGTCACTTGCTGGTCGCGCAGCGTGCCTTGGGCAATGGATGCCTCGGAGGCGTAACGGCCGTCGGGGTGCAGGTCGAGGTAGCGCTGGAAAGCCTCGGGCGTGCCTTGCTTCTGCGCGCTGACGTAGTCGAGCGAGTCGATTTTGATGTCGCAGAGTTTGCCGTAACGCTCGTTGTCGTAGGCGTCCTTAAAGGCGGTGAAGTCGTTCACGTTGTCGGAGAGGGCAATGCTGTTCCACTTCGCAATCATCTCCTCAAGCTTGGCGAGGCGTTCCTTCACCTCGTCGGCGTGCTTGCTCTGGGGGTACTGTTCGAGGAAGTCCTTGTAGTCCTGCGGGTTGTCGTTGTTTTCAAGCACCTCGTAGGCGGTCTCTTCCTTGGCACGGCTGTTGGACGACACGTACCATACGCTCGCTCCGCCAATCACCAGTACAAGCACAAACACTACGACGAGAGCCACCCACAGGCCGGTGCGGTCTTTCTTGGGAGGCTGGTCGGGTGTGGGGTGTACGGGGGGCGGCACTTGCTGGCCGTTTTGCGGTGCCTGAACTTCGGGCTGCTGCCCAAAGGCTGTTTCGTTTTGTTGTTGGGGTAACATATAATATAGATGTATTACAGTTTTCGTTTCCGCTTGCAAAGTTACGCATCGGCGGCAAAAGGGGCAAAAATAGGCAAATGCCTTTTACTGCTGCCCTTGCAGGTAGGGTGTTCAAAATCCCGTTTATTTCCTGCAAGATATTGTCCGCAAACCGCGGCCTGCAAGGCCAGCTCTCGATAGCCCAGGGCAGAGTGGCGGCGC
>CAVGTD010000043.1:0-17928 GCA_963632215.1 Clostridiales bacterium | reverse complement strand
GCAAATCAGAAACATCCCCAATGCGTCAAGCTCTGATGCATTGGGGATGTTTTTTTGTCCGTCAGCTGGCAGGGAGCAAGCCGCGCTTTCTTGAAAAAGTCCCTGCCCCCGGCGTCTCCACTCGCCGCCCGGCCGTCAGCAGCTTCGGGGTTGTCGATAAATACTTGGCAAGGAGCAGATTGAATACTTGGCAAGGAGCATATCGTCTACTTGGCAAGAAGCATATCGTCTACTTACAAGTATTTATCCACAAGTCCAGGGATAGGAATAACTAGCCCTGGGGTAGGAACGGCAAGTCCCGAACTAAGAACAGCAATCCCCGGGGCAGGAACGGCTGCCTCGGGGATTGCTGTTATTGCCTCGCAGGGAGGCGTTCTCGGATGCGACTGGCTGCGGCGGCTAACGGTCGGCGAGCGTTTTGTACTCGCGCGGCTCGGCCACGCAGCGGTAGGCGGGACGGATGATGCGGCGGCCCTCGAAGCCCAGTTCCTCGTTTCGGTGGGCGCACCAGCCCACAATGCGCGCCATGGCGAAGAGGGGCGTGTAGATTTCGATGGGCAGACCGATGAGGTCGTAGACAAAACCGGAGTAGAAGTCGACGTTGGCGCACAGGCGCTTACCCCGTCCCTTGATGTCGTACACGGCCTCAACGGCGAGCTTCTCAATGCGTTCCATAAACTCGAACTCCTCCATGCGTCCCTTTTCCTCGGCCAAGCGGCGAGCCATCTCTTTGAGCAGCACGGCGCGCGGGTCGGACAGGGTGTAGACGGCGTGGCCTATGCCGTAGATAAGACCCGTACAGTCGTAAGCCTCTTTCTTCACAATCTTGTGCAGGTAGTGGCTTATCTCGGCCTCGTCGTCCCAGTGGCGGATGTTCTGCTTCAAGTGTTCCATCATATGGTGCACGCGGATGTTCGCGCCGCCGTGCTTCGGGCCTTTGAGCGAACCGATTCCGGCCGCAATGGACGAATACGTGTCGGTGCAGGTAGACGACGTGACGCGTACGGTAAAGGTGGAGTTGTTACCGCCGCCGTGTTCGGCCTGGAGGATAAGCAAAAGGTCGAGCGTGCGGGCGTCGAGCGGCGTATACCGCGTGCCGAGGAGCATGTAGAGGAAATTCTCGGCCAAGGAGTAGCCCTCGCGCGGGTGGCGTATGTGGAGCGAGCGGCCCAGCGTCTTATGGCGCAGCATGTTGTAGGCGTAGGCGATGATGGTGGGGAACTTCGACATAAGTTCAATGCTCTGCCGCATGAGGTTGTCGCGCGAGATGTCGTCGGGATTGTCGTCGTACGTGTAGAGTTCCAGCACACTGCGGGCCAGGATGTTCATGATGTCGCTGCCCTCAAGCTCCACGATGTTGAGCATCGTTTTCGACATGAGCGGCATATTCTCCACAAGGAGCTGGCGGAACTGTTCGAGTTCCTCGGCGTCGGGCAAGCGGCCCGAGAGGAGCAGGTAGGCAATCTCCTCGTAGCCGAAGCGTTGCTCGTCGAGCACGGCGTGGACAAGGTCGGATATTTCGTAGCCGCGGAAGTAGAGCCGCCCCTCGATGGGCGTCAATCCGTCGGCCGTGCGCTCGTAGCCCACCACATTGCCAATGTTGGTCAGGCCCACCAATACGCCGGTGCCGTCCTCGTTGCGCAGGCCGCGCTTCACGTCGAGCTTGCGGAAGAGTTCGGCGTCGATGCGCACGCTGCTTTTCATGTTGTCAGCCAGCTTGTATATGAGATATTCTTTCTTGTCGGTCATGTTTCAGATGAGTTTTTGCGTGTGAGTGGAAAGGCGCGAGGCTATGCCCCGATGCTCTCGCTGAGAGCCTTGGCAAATTCCTTGGTGCCGAGCGGCTTTCCGTTTTCCATGAAGCGTGCGAGGTCGGGCGTGGCGTATCCCTCGCCGAAGAGGCGTTCGAGGGCGGCGGTCACCAGGGCTGCCGCGTCGTTCCACCCGAAGTGTTCGAGCATCATGACTGCTGAGAGGATGAGCGAGCAGGGGTTTGCCTGATTGGTGCCGGCAATGTCGGGGGCTGTGCCGTGCGTGGCCTCGAAAACGGCGCGCCCTGCCTCGTAGTTGATGTTCGCGCCCGGCGATATGCCGATGCCGCCCACCTGGGCCGCAAGCATGTCGGACACGTAGTCGCCGTTGAGGTTGAGCGTGGCTATCACGTCGTACGCCTCGGGTTTGATGAGGGCGTTTTGCAGGAATGCGTCGCAAATGCAGTCGTCTATGCGCACGCGGTCCTTATAAAGGTCCTCTGCCACCTCGTAGCCCCAATTCTTGAATCCGCCCTCGGTAAACTTCATGATGTTGCCCTTGTGTACAAGCGTCACGTGGTTGAGCGCATGGTCCACGGCGTACTGGCAAGCCGCCTTGACGAGCCGCTTCGACCCCTCGGCCGATACGGGCTTCACGCCGAAGGCCGACGTTTCGGGGAAGCGCACCTTCGTCACTCCCATCTCGTCGTGCAGGAACTCGTAGAACTTGCGGGCCTCGCGCGAGCAGGATTTCCACTCTATGCCGGCATAGATGTCTTCCGTGTTCTCGCGGAACACAACCATGTTGACGCGTTCGGGATGCTTCACGGGCGACTGTATGCCCTTGAACCAGCGCACGGGACGCAGGCACACGTAGAGGTCGAGCCCTTGGCGCATGGCCACGTTGAGCGAGCGGATGCCGCCGCCTACGGGCGTAGTGAGCGGCCCCTTGATGCCCACGTGGCAGTCGGCAAAGGCACGGAGCGTGTCGTCGGGCAGATAGGTGCCGAGCGTGTCGTATGCGTGCTGCCCAGCCTGAACTTCGGTCCACAGAATGGAACGCTCGCCGCCCTGCGCTTTGAGAGCCGCGTCGATCACCTGCTGCATGGCAGGCATTATCTCGGCACCGATGCCGTCGCCCGTGATGAACGGGACTTCTACCGTCGAGGGGACAACCAGGTTGCCGTCGGCGAGCAGTTGTATCTTGGTTTCAGCCATTTTTCTCCTTATATATTATATGTATGTGACGTATCAGTGGAGCGAGGCCAGTGCCGAACCGGCCTTGAACCATTTGATTTGCAGTTCGTTGTAGGTGTGGCGAGCCTGGATGTGTTCCTCTTCGCCCGAAGCGTGGCGGATGGTGATGTCCACGGGCTTGCCCTCGGCGAGTTGCGAACAGGCTACGGTGAACTTGTCGTCCTCGCGTACCTTGTCGTAGTCGGCTGGGTTGGCGAACGTCAGCGCAAGCACGCCCTGCTTTTTGAGGTTTGTTTCGTGGATGCGTGCAAAGCTCTTGGCCAGCACCACCTTTACGCCCAAGTAGCGGGGTTCCATGGCGGCGTGTTCGCGGCTCGAACCCTCGCCGTAGTTATCTTCCGTGACAACGATGCTGCCGCCGAGCGCATCGCGGTAGTGAGCCGCAACCTTCCACACCTCGTCATACTCGCCCGTGAGAGCATCCTTCGTTGCGCCGGTCTTCTCCGTAAAGGCGTTGACCGCTCCGAGCAGCATGTTCTTGGAAATGTTTTGCAGGTGTCCGCGGAAGCGAAGCCACGGGCCGGCCATCGATATGTGGTCGGTGGTGCACTTTCCCTTCGTCTTCAGCAGGAGGGGGATTTGCTCAAAATCCTTTCCGTTCCACGGGGCGAAAGGCGCAAGGCGCTGAAGGCGTTCGCTCTTCGGGTCGATTACCACTTCCACGCTCTCGTCGGGCGCAATGCCGAACGCGGGTTTCACGGCCGTGACGCTCTCAGCCTCAGCGAGGAAGCCCCTCTCGGGGAGCGCGCTGCCGGCAGGAGCAACATCCGCCTTGCCCTCGCCAAAAGACGGGTGCGACAGGAGTGAGCCGCTGAACGCGTAGCCCACGGCCACCTCGGGCGAGGTGATAAAGGCGTGCGTATTGGGGTTGCCGTCGGCTCGCTTGGCGAAGTTGCGGTTGAAACTGGTGATGATGCTGTTGCGGTGGGTAGGGTCGTCGGTGATGCGTTTCCACTGCCCGATGCACGGGCCGCAAGCGTTGGTCATGATGGTTGCGCCGGCTTCCTGGAATATCTGCAATATGCCGTCGCGCTCGGCCGTGGCACGCACGAGTTCCGAACCAGGACATACAATAAGCTCGGCCTTGAGCTGCTTGCCGCTTGCGCGCATTGCCTTTACCACAGACGAGGCACGGGCAAGGTCTTGGTACGAGGAGTTGGTGCAAGAGCCTATCAGCACAACCTCCACCTGCGGGGGGAAGCCCTCCTTGACCGCCCGCTCGGGCATTTCGCTCACGAGGCAAGCCGCATCGGGCGTGAAGGGACCGTTGACGTAGGGCCGCAACTGGTCGAGGTCGATGGTGATGTATTCGTCAAAGTATTTTTCGGGCTGGGCGTACACCTCTGCGTCGGCACGCAGGTCGTTCTGACAAGCGCGAGCCATGTCGGCCACCTCCCTGCGCCCGGTGGTTTCGAGGTATTCGGCCATTTGCTCGTCGAAGGGGAACATTGAAGTGGTAGCCCCCACCTCGGCGCCCATGTTGCAGATGGTGGCCTTGCCGGTGGTGGAGAGGCGCGACGCGCCTTCGCCGAAATATTCAATGATGGCGTTGGTGCCGCCCTTGGTGGTGAGTTTGCCGGCCACGTAGAGGATGATGTCCTTGGGCGATGTCCAGCCGGAGAGCGTGCCTTTGAGTTCCACGCCAATCAGACGAGGCACTTTGAGTTCCCAAGGCGTGCCAACCATCACGTCGACAGCGTCTGCGCCGCCCACGCCGATAGCCGCCATGCCCAGGCCGCCGGCGTTGGGCGTGTGCGAGTCGGTCCCGACCATCATGCCGCCGGGAAAGGCGTAGTTCTCCAACACCACTTGGTGGATGATGCCGGCTCCGGGACCCCAGAAGCCCATGCCGTAACGCTCGGCCGCCGAACGGAGGAATGCGTACACTTCCTTGTTGAGTTCGCAAGCGGCGGGCAAGTCCACCTCCGCACCCTTATGGGCCTGAATGAGGTGGTCGCAGTGAATCGTGCTGGGCACGGCCGTCGACTTGCGGTTGGCGTTCATGAACTGCAAGATGGCCATTTGCGCCGTCGCGTCCTGCATGCATACGCGGTTGGGATAGAACTGCGCATAGTCCGCGCCTCGCTCATATCCGCCGGCTTTCACGCCGTCGGCCGCATGGGCGAACAGCACTTTTTCGGCGTACGTCAGAGGATGCCCCAACGCCTTGCGCGCCTCAGACACTTTCTGTTCATAGCCTCGGTAAAAGTTTTGCAAAATATCAATATCGTAAACCATCCTGCTCTTCTGTGTTTGTTTTTGTGACGTAAAAAGCCAAATACATAGCCATTTGGCTGCTATTTTGCGCAAAAGTAATACATTTTGTCCGATTTAGCCGCCTTGCGCTTGCATTATTTTAGCCACGGCTCTTTTGCCCGTAATTTTGCTTTGGCGTAATTTTGCAGCAAACAAAACGACAGAGACCATGTACTACATTTCAAAACGCATAGAGATAGCCTTTGCCCACCAGCTGCGGCTCGACTACGCCAGCAAGTGCCAGCGGCTGCACGGCCACAACGGCATTGCCACCGTTTACTGCTGCGCCGAAAAGCTCGACGGCAACGGAATGGTGGCCGACTTCACGAGCGTAAAAAAGCTCGTGGGCGAACGCCTTGACCACAAGAACCTGAACGACATTTTCGACTTCAACCCCACCGCCGAGAACCTTGCCCGCTGGATTTGCGAGCAGGTGCCAAACTGCTACAAGGTGACTTTCCAAGAGTCGGAGGGCAACACGGCGTGCTACGTGAAGCCGGGGTTTGAGAACGTGCACTTCTAACCGCGCCCCGACAATGCTCGTAAACGAAATATTCTACTCGCTGCAAGGCGAGGGCTTCTTCACCGGCACGCCCTCGGTGTTCGTGCGCCTCGCGGGCTGCAACCTGAAATGCCCCTTTTGCGACACCAACCACCAACGGGGCACGGAGATGACGGAAGCGGAAATAGCCGGCAAAGTAGCCGCCTATCCGGCAAAGCACGTGGTGGTGACGGGCGGCGAACCGTCCCTGCAACTCACCGCCTCGCTCGTGGACCTGCTCCACCGGCAAGGACGCTTTGTGGCCGTGGAGACAAACGGCACAAGGACGCTCCCGCCCAACGTGGACTGGATTACGCTCTCCCCCAAAAGCCCGTTCGTCGACACCCCTGCGGCCCAGATAGCCCTGACAAGCTGCAACGAACTGAAAATGGTGTTCACCGGCACTCCCCTGCCCGACTTCCCCAACCTCAAAGCCGCCCACCGTTTCCTCCAGCCCTGCGACACAGACAACACCGCCAAGAACCGACAAATCAGCCAAGCAGCCGTCGCCTACTGCCTAGCCCACCCGGAATGGAGGCTGTCCCTGCAAACCCACAAGATTTTGGACATACGGTGACGCTGGCAGATAAGAAGCCGCCAAACGTTTCGCTGCATTTGCTGTAATTGTATCCAAAGAAATTCACAAAGAACTTGCTTCGGACAATGTCACACAATTTTACCATTTCAGTGACAAAATCCAAAGTGCTACTTGCAGTCTTTTTCAGACATCGCAAATTCGAAGGGCTATACCTGCACACAGAGAACAGAAAGCCTTGCAAGCCAAAAGCTTAACGCTGATGACTTGCAAGGCTTTCTGGCTTTTGTGAAGTTGCCCCGTCAGAACTTGTAAGAGACGGAGAGGCTCATGTCGCGGCCGGGGCGGTAGGAACGGGTTACTTCCTCGACGGTTTTGGTGGTGCCGTTTTGGAGGGTTACGTCGTTGAACTGCTTGAAGAGAACCTTTTCGGCCAGGATGTCGCGCACGCCGAGCTTCAGTTCGAAATGGCCGAGGGCGACGGAGGCTGAGAGGTCGAGCGAATTGCGGGGCATTTCGTAGGAGTCGGGGATATTGACCGTTTGGTCGCCCGTTGAGCCGAGGTTGCGCCCTACGCCCACGAGGCGTTTGCCTATGCGGTTGTACTGCGCGGAGGCGTTCCACTGGCCGTGGCTGTAGAAGAGGCCGAGATTGACGAGGTAGGGCGACTGTCCCTGCATGGGGCGGTTCTTCTGGTTCGAGCCGTCGGCAAAGTTTACGCGGCTTTTGATGACCGAGCCGTTGAAGACGAGGGTGAAGTCTTTCAAGCCGATGAAGCCGAGGTTTTTGCGGATATCGAGTTCAAGACCGAGGCTCTTTGCCCGCTGGGCGTTGACGTAGGAGTAGACCACGTCTGTGCCGCCCGTCACAGTGTAGCTCCACTCAATGGGCGCGTCGAAATGCTTGTAGAAGGCGGCGAGCGAAATCTGGTCGCCCTGCGAGGGATACCACTCGTAGCGGAGGTCGAGATTGTCAACGTGGCACGCACGGAGTTCGGTGTTGCCCTGCACGTTGCTGGCGAGGTCGAAGTCGTAGTACACGGAGGTGCTGAGTTCGCGAAACTCCGGGCGGTTGATGGAACGGCCGTACGACAGGCGCATCTGGTGTTTGTCGTTTATCTTATAGGTGGTGTTGAGCGAGGGGAAAATGTCGTTGCCGTTGTACTTGCGGTCGGCCGTGCGGCGTTCGTAGTCGCTGAGGTTGCTCGTGAGCGTCATGCCCCAATGTTCGAAGCGCGCGCCGGCATACACGTTGAACGCGCCGAGCGGCAGGTTGACGGCTGCGTAGGCCGAGGCTATGAGCTGACGGCCGTCGTAGTCGTTGGTGAGTTTGGTGTCGTCGAGCAGGTAAAGTCCTTGGTCGCCGTAGTTGGCGGGCTGGAGCAGCTGCGTGGGCAGGTCGAGGTAGCGGAAGCCCTCGGGCAGCGTGTTGTCAGATGGGTCCCATGCATAGATAAAACTGCGGGTGCGGTAGGTTCGCGTGCGGTATTCGCCGTATGCGCCGGCGTAGAGTTGGGGAGCGATGTGACGGGCCTCGAAGTCGCGGCGGTAGTTGACGGCTGCCGAGGCTATGTGTTCGTTCAGCCGGGTGAACTCTCGCGAGAGTTCGTTGCCCGTGGTCAGACCGATGAGGTCCGTTTCGAGCTGGTCGTCGGTGCTGTAACGGCGGCGGTCGGGCAGGTTGCGGTTGGCGTAGGCGTAGCCGGCGTTCCAGTCAAAGCGGTCCTTGTCCCAAACGTATTTGCCCGTAAACTGCGTGTTGTACGTGGTGCGGCTCGAATAGTAGTATTCCGCCTCGCGCAGGTGGTTGCTCTGAGCGTCGGTGCCCTCGCGGCTGGTGTAGCGGTCGGTGGCGAGCTGGTTGAAGATGTTCTTCCACTCGTAACGTCCCGAGCCCTTCGCCGGGACGAACGTGAGGTTGAACATTCCGCCGAGTCGCGTCTTTTGATTGTACTGACGGTCTACGTTGTGGTGGAGGTAGACGCTCTCGTCGTGCGTGAGGTCGTACGCTCCGAAAAAGGAGTTTTCCATCGGGGCGTAGGCGCGGCGGCTGTTGCTGTAATTGAGCGAGGCGAGCAGGGCCAGCACCGCGCCGTTGTCGAAGTCCTTTGAGCGGTTCACGTCGGCCGAAAGGTTGAAGTCGGGCAAGGGATGGCGGTTCTTCACCGTCCAGTCGTTGTTGAGGGCGTTGTCAGTAAGGCTGATGCCCTTTCCGCCGGGCGTACCCGTCATCGTCCGGTCCAGGCCGCCGGTGAGCGAGCGCAGGCCGTTGTCGAACCCGAGGAAGTCCGTGCCGCTGCCTTTGGACGAGGCAAAGTTGCGGAAGTGCGTTTGGTCGTTGGCTGCAAGGCCAAGCGAGATGCGCGCGCCATTGGTGCTGGGTACGTCCTTGGTGTCGATAAGGATGAAGCCGCCCGAGAAGTCGGCGGGGTACTGCGGGGCGGGCGACTTGATGATTTGCATATTGTCCACCTGCGAGGAGGGAATGATGTCGAACGAGAAAGCCCTTGAATCGGGTTCGCTCGACGGCACGGCCGCCCCGTTTATCCATACGTTGTTGTAGCGTTGCGACAGTCCGCGCACCATCACGAACTTCTCGTCGATGATGGAGATGCCCGGCACGCGGCGTATAACCTCGGACGCGTCCTTGTCCTGCGTCTTGCTGATTTGCTGGGCCGAAACGCCGTTCTGCACCACAAGGCTCTGCCGCTGCACGGCCACCTGCGCGTTTTCGGTGTCGTGCTTGGCCTTTGCGGTGACGGTGGCCACGCCGAGCATTTCCTCTTTCTCCTCCATACGTACCACAAGCACGCTGTCGAGGCGCGCCGGGTTGACGGTGAGGGTGCGCTTGTTGTAGCCGAGGTACACGGCCGTGAGGGTGTAGTTGCGCTGACCCAGTCCTTGCAGGGTGAACTCGCCGTTGGTGTCGCTCACGGCTGTTTTTCCGGCTTGCAGAATTTGCACCGTAGCTCCCACGAGGGCTTCGCCGGTCTTTGCATCGACCACGCGGCCGCGGAGGGTGGCCGCCACGTCGGCAAGGGCCGTGGCGCACACTGCAAGCAGCAGGCACGCCAGCGCAATCAAACGTTTTGTCTGTCTCATAAAGTATAATGCATAAAGGTGTTCGCTTACGTTCTTTACGGTTGCAAAGTTCCCACCTGCGCATTACGTCCCCGTTTACATCGTGTTAAGATAGCGTGAACCGTCTTTGGGGAGACGGTCCGCCAAAAACGCAACAGTCCCCTCAGGCTCAACGCCTGAGGGGACTGTCGATAGTGTGATTGTACCGAATTACTTCACGGCCTTGACGGTCTTTGTGGTGCCGTTGGTGAGCGTCACCTTTACGAGTACGGCCTTGGCTGCGCCGAACACGGGCATCACGGCTTGCTTTGCGCCGCCGAGCGTCTGGCTTACGGTCAGCTTGCCGTCGAGGCTGTACACCTCTACGCTGCGCAAACCGATGGCCGACTTTGCCACGAGCGTGCCGTTCACAATGCTGAACACGTCGGCATCGGCAGCCGTTTCGCCGCCGCTGACTTCCTCAATGCCCGAGATGACGGGCTTCGAAGTGTCGTCGCTTGCCAGTTCGCTCACTTCGCAGATGGCGGGAACGGTGCTTGACGACCACTTTATCTTCAATGCCTTTGCGTTCTTGTCGGCATCGGAGAGGCTAATGTTCACCAGTCCGTTTGCGGTTTCAGCCTCTACGTCGTTCCACGTTTCGCCGTCGTTGGTGATGGAATAGGTCACGTCGTCGACCGTGCCGTCATCGCAGAAGAGCTTCACGCCCTTGACGGGGGTGCTGTTGAGGAAGTAGTAGACGAACTCGCCGCCCTTGGCCGTGCCAAGCGCATAGCTGCTGGTTGAGGTGGTAGCGTCCTTGTCTATGCCCGCATTGAGGGCGATGCCGTTTGCATCCTGCAAGGCTTTGCATTCGTTGGAGGATGCGCCGTTCACCTCGATTTCGCTCAGGCGTACCCACTTGTTGTCGGGTGCTTCCGTCACCTTGACGCGCACGTAGAGGGCTTTCTTCGTGAGTGGTTTGCCCTGCCCGTCGGCCGGGATGAAGTCGGTGGCTATCACGTCCGCACCGTCGGCTGTGCCCACCTTGAAGTTCTGGCCAAGCCCCATCTTGTAGTCGGCACTCTTCGTACCGGCCACTTTGAGCGTGTACCAGTCGTTGCCGTCCTCGGAGGTCTGCACAACGCCTTTAAGGATGTAGTCGTCGTTGGTCGTGGCGGTACAGATACGCACGCTCTTGATGTCCTGCGCCTCTTTTAGCTTGATTTGGTACACGTCGTCCACGGCTTGTTTCTTGCTCACCACTACGTAGGTGTTGTAGTTGCCGTCGACAAGGTAGTCGGCAACGTGGTTCTGCCAAATGGCACCATCGGGTACGCTGACGCTCTCCACCTCGGCTCTCTGAGTGTGGTTAATGGCGAGCGTATTGGCACGCAGACGCAGCGAGCGGTCGCCGTCGGAAACGTTAAGCACCACTACGTAGCGCATGAACGAATTGGGCTGCACGCTGTCCGTAGCGCTGCTCCACGTCTTGCCGTCGTTGCTTGTCATGATGCGGAAGTCGTTGTTGGCCAGCAGCGTGTCGGCCACGTCGATAGAGCTTACGCGGATGCTCTTGGGGAGTTCCACGCCCAGATAGCCGCCAGCGGGCAACAGGCACGCTTTCGACATGTTGATTTTGGTAGCGGTGCTGTTGGAACTTATCGTGCCCTTGACCGTGCTGACGTTGCTGAACAGTTTGGCCGACGTGCTTGCCGTGGAGGGGAAGAGGTGGTCTACGGCGTGCTGGGTGAGGTATTCCGTGGCAAACGGAGTGAGGTAGCGGTACGAGGCGTGCGTAAGGTGCTTCTCGGTGCTGATTGTTCCGCCGCCAAATCCCGATCCGTGGATGGTGAAGTAGTCGTCGTTTGTAGACAGGGCGGCAGCCTCGTTCTTGTTGACCTGGTACATTGCCCACGCCTCGTTTTCGTCGGCCGTGGCACGGGTCAGCAGGAGGTTCTTGGTGGTCTGTGCCATGTTGCGCAGACGGAGTATCCAGGGCTTTGCGTCCTTGTAGAAGAGGCGTTCGCCGTCCACGTCGGACGATTCAAGCCCGGCCATCACGTCGCAGTTTGCCACGATGTTGTCCATCAGTTCGTTCAAGGCGGTATTGTTGCCGTTGCTCTTGTAGCTGTTGATGAGCGTGTTGAGCGATTCGGGGTCGTTCTTGCTCAGGTACGGGGCAAGGAAGCGATAGGCTTTCTGAGCCGCCTCGTTGCCAGGGAACACGGCTTTGAACGATGCCTCCCACGAAGTGGCGTTGTTGAACGCCTTGTTGTTCCAGGCAAAGTCGCCGGCCGAGAACACGGGGGTCTTCGACACTTCGCCCTGCTCCATGGGGTTGCAAAGGATGCCCTGCTTGCTGGCGGTGATTTCGCTCGGGAGCGAGCTGTTGCTGTTCACGTTGGGCATGTCGTAGAAGTTGCTCTTCATGTCCAAGGGGTAAATCTCGTTCTTGCCCGTGCCGTTGTCGTTGCAGGGGTAGTTCCACCACCAGATTACCTCGCGGCCAAACTGGTTCTGCACCGTATTGAGGTCGCCGTCGTTGGGCACCGACCACACGCCACCGCCAGTGTAGAACACGGTAACGTTTTGGGGTAACGACTGGAGAGCCTTGAAGAAACTGTTGAACTGCGTGTCGCTGCCGGCAAACGAGCGGCAGTATATCTGCGGCGTAAAGCGCAGGGGCTTCACGGTGTCGTTGGGGTCGGCGTAGTCTTTATTCCACTTCTCCTCGATTCTTGTTTGGATGGAGCCTATGCGGTCAGCGGTCGTCTGCATACCGGCATCATCGCTGGGTACGCTCACGTCGTCGCAGAACACGGCGAACTGGCGGAAGCCGAGCGAGTACATGCTCGTGAACTTGGTCATGATGTCGTCAACCACGGTCGTGCTGTTGAGGATGGCGTTGCCCGGGTGGATAGACCACACGAGGTTCACCTTGCAGTCGTGGGCCACGCCGCAGAGGGCTTTCATGTCGTCCTGCGTAAGGTAGCCGTTGTCGCGCTGTTCCTGCGTAATAGTGGTGGGGTACGGGTCTTTCCAGTAGCTGGAGTGGTACACGTCGCTCTTCGGGCCGTATACGTAGGTGTTCATCTTGTAGCGCATCATGAAGCGGAAGAGGTCCTTGCGTGCCTCCATGGAGTAGGGCAAGCCGTAGTAGCCCTCAATGATGCCGCGGCTCTTAAGGTCGGCGTAGTCGTTGATGACAACGGGTTGCAGAGCCTCCGTGCCGTTGTCGAAAATCTGCTCGAGCGAGGCCAGCGCGCAAAACGCCGCGTCGGTGTTCTCGCCCACGATGACCACCTGCGCCCGGCCGCTGCCGGCGTCGCTGAGCGAAAGGACGTGGCGGTCGAACTTGCCTTCCTGGCTAAGCGCGTCGGTACTAAGCCCGAGCTGCGTCACCATGGCGTTGGCCTTGCCGTCCTGCCCGGCCACACCTATATATATATTGGAGTTTGCATCGCTCGCCGCGTCTGCAAATTCCACGGCAAGCCCCTTCTCTTTCAAGACGCTCTCCACGCGGGCTTTGGTGTAGGTGTCGATGCCAGCGTCGCACACCACCGTCACCGTCGGGGTGAACGCCACGGTGCCTGTGCCGGCCGTCTGCTGGTGCGGAACGGGGTAAATCGAATACTGCGCACTCAGCCCCATCGGGAAGAGCAGCGCAGCCAGTCCAATAATCAGTGATTTCTTTTTCATAGTTAGTGGTTATTGTTTGTCGTTCGTTGTTTGTTGCAAATGTAGGAAAAAAGCCCCATACCACGTGGGCTGATGCGTAAAATCCCCCTTTGGCGCAAGCCGCGGGCGGGCGGACGGGAACGGGCGGAAAAAGCAAAATGCCTCGAAAGGGGCTTGTTTGCGCCGTTTTTTAGGCTCAAACGGATTGCTTGTGCCTCGAAAATCGCGTTTCACGCTATGCATTTGTACAAAAATCAGTTACTTTGCACCTATGTTCTTCAAAGATGTAATTGGCCAAACGGGCGTGAAAAGGCAACTTGGGCAAATGCTCCGCGAGGGGCGTATGCCTCATGCGCTGCTCTTTGCCGGGCCCGAGGGGAGCGGCAAACTCCCCATGGCTCTTGCGCTTGCCTCCCGCCTGCTTTGCTCCCACCCCACCCCCGAGGGCGAACCGTGCGGGGCGTGCCGCTCGTGCCACATGCTGCGCAACTGGGCGCACCCCGACTTGCACTTCATCTACCCCACCTTTAAGCAAAAGGGGCAGACCGGACCGGCCAACAGCGACCAATACCTGCCGCAATGGCGCGACACGCTGAAACAGTCGCCCTACTTCAGCCTGCAAACGTGGCTCAAGGCTCTCGACATAGAGAACCAGCAGGCCACCATCTTCGCCGTCGAGGCCAACCGCATCATCGAGAAACTCGCCAGCGTGAGCAGCCAGGGCGGATACCGCGTGGTCATCGTGTGGATGGCGGAGCTGATGAATACGGAATGCGCCAACAAACTGCTGAAAATCCTTGAAGAACCGCCCACTCAAACGGTGTTCATCCTCACGTCCGACCACCCGGAAAAACTCCTCAGCACAATCCTTAGCCGCACGCAGCGCATCGACTTCGCGCCGCTCCCGCCCGCCGACGTTTCCGAGGCTCTCCAACGCCTCAACGGGCTGCAAGAGGCCGACGCGCAGACGGTGGCGCGAGCCGCAGCCGGAAGCTATATCAAGGCGTTGGAACAGGTGACGGCCACGGCGGACGACGCGCAGTTTTTCGACCTTTTCGTGCTTTTCATGCGCCTTTGCTACATGCGCAAAATCAAGGAGCTGCACGAATGGTCCACGCAGTTGGCCGGCTGGGGGCGTGAGCGGCAAAAGGCGTTCCTCGGCTATGCGCAGAGGCTTGTGAGGGAAAATTTCATCTACAATTTCCACAAGCCCGAACTCAACTACATGAACCAGCAGGAAAGCGACTTTTCGCGCAACTTCGCCCGCTTCATCAACGAGCGCAACGTTATCGGCATCAGCGACGAACTGGCGGCTGCGCAGCGCGACATCGAGGGAAACGTAAACGCGCAGATGGTATTCTTCGACTTTTCGCTCAAAATGATTGTGCTGCTCATTCAGTAGCAGGGGCGAAAGGCGGCAACAAAACAAGCACAAACACTCTATATACACACATACTACATGACTCCCGAACAAGAGATACAAGATACGAACGCCCAGCCCTTGCACGCCCCCGGGGCTTGCCCGGGCTGTGCGTCTGATGCCCCGTGCGACGGCGGTTGCGACGGCGGCTGCCAGCGCAAGGGCTGCGACTTCTGCAAATGGGGCGACGCCCAGCTGCGGGGCCTGCCGGCCAACGGCTGCGGACGCAGTGACCACCAGCTCAACTCCTACGACTACCTGGCCGACATTCCCGGCAATCAGGAAGTGACGGACTTCGTTGAGGTGCAGTTCAAGAACACGCGCAAGGGTTTCTTCCGCAACGACAATCACCTCGACCTCGAAAAGGGCGACACCGTGGCCGTGGAGGCGCAACCGGGACACGACATCGGCGTTGTGTCGCTCACGGGCAAACTCGTGCTGCTGCAAATGCAGAAGGCCAACCTCAAGCCCGGCACGGAGATTAAGCGCATCTACCGCAAGGCGCGGCCCAACGACATGGAGAAATACCACGAGGCGAAGGCGCGCGAACACGACACGATGATACGCTCGCGCCAGATAGCCAAGGACCTTGAACTGCAAATGAAGATTGGCGACGTGGAGTATCAGGGCGACGGCAACAAGGCTATTTTCTACTACATAGCCGACGGCCGCGTGGACTTCCGCAAACTCATCAAGGTGCTCGCCGACGCTTTCCACGTGCGTATCGAGATGAAGCAAATCGGAGCGCGCCAGGAGGCCGGGCGCATCGGGGGCATCGGCCCTTGCGGACGCGAACTTTGCTGCGCCACGTGGATGAAGAACTTTAGCTCCGTCAGCACCGCCGCCGCCCGTTTCCAGGACATCACGCCCAACCCACAAAAGCTGGCCGGACAGTGCGCCAAACTGAAATGCTGCCTCAACTACGAGGTAGACACCTACATGGAAGCGGCACGCAAGCTGCCCGAGCGCAACATGCCGCTCGAAACGATTGACGGCACGTACTACTACTTCAAGGCCGACATTCTCACCGGGCAGGTGACGTACAGCACTGACCGCCGCATGGCGGTTAACCTCGTCACCATATCGACCGACCGCGCGCTCGAGGTTATCGAGATGAACGCCATGGGGCAGAAGCCCGACTCGCTCCTCGAGGAAACGCAGCGGCCGCAAAAGCGCCACGTGGACCTGGCCGAGCAGGACGACCTGACGCGCTTCGACCGCAACAAGCAGGGCAAGCGAGGCGGCCGCCGGGGCAACAAGCCGCAGGGCGAGCGAAAGGGCGGCGCGCCCAAGGGACAAAAGGCCGAAGGCGGCGAACGCCAAGGCCGCAACGAACGGCCCGGGCGAGGCGACGAACGTCCGCGCCGCCAGCAGCCCGCAGGCCAGCGCCGAGGCAACAACCGACGCGGCAACAAGCCCGGCGACGGGCAAAACCAAGCTTAGCCACGCCGCCTATGCATAACGTCAAAGGAACAGCCGTCCGCGGCTTTGCCATATTGTCGCTGTGCGCCGTCCTCGCCTCGTGCAGGGAGGGGCGCACAGCGGCTTTCGAGTATAGGCCCGTCCCCGTGGAGGGGTGGGAAGCCGGCGACACGCTCCACTTCCGCGTCGACACCATTCGCCAGGGCGGATCGTACCGCCTCAGCATTGGCGTGCGCACGTCGGCGGCGAAGCCCTACCCTTTCCGCTCCATCTGGCTCCTGATATGCCAGCACCGCCACAACCCCGAAGCCTTCACGCGCGACACGCTCGAATGCCGGCTGGCCAACGAGCGAGGCGACGCCCTGGGCAACGGCACGAGCCTCTACACCAGCACCGCCGCGTGGCAAACCGTGCAACTGCCCGAGGGCAGTTCGGCCGACATCACCGTCAACCACATCATGCGCCGCGACATGCTGCAAGGCGTGACCGACGTAGGAATCAAGCTCGAGAGGGAATAACCACCGAACCTGTTCGAGTGCGCCGCCGTAGGATTCGAGTTCTCCGCCGTAGCACTCGAGTGCGCCCGTGGACGTACTCGAGTCCGCCCGTGGAAGCACTGGAGTCCGTCCGCCGACGTACTCGAGTACGCCCACGGGCGCACTCGAGTTTTCTCCGGGAGAACTATAGTTTTCCCGAATGGCACTCCAATGCTCGGACGGAGGAGCGGCAAAAAGTCCAACGCAAAAGAAACAGCATGAGGCGAAGTCCCGATAACAGGACTTCGCCTCATGCCGTTCTTTCCCTTAGGGAAGAGAATCCTTGGTTTTACTTTATACCGATTATTCAGAGCTTGCGCACGTCGTCAACTGTCAACTTGGTCAACTCCGCAATCGTCTCCGCGTCCAAGCCTTTTGCAAGCATTGCCCGGGCTATTTCGAGAGCCTTTTGGGTCTCGCCTTCGGCAATACCCTCTTCTCGCCCTTGGGTAAGTCCTTCTTCTCTTCCTTTGGCTATTCCTTTTTCAATTCCTTCTTCTCTTCCTTTGGCAAGCCCTTCTTCAAGTCCCTCTGCTCGTCCCTCGGCTCGTCCCTCCTCTTTTCCTTGTTGATGGCTTATCCTTGCGGTGTCAATGACCAGTAGGCGGTCTGCGCCCATGCGATCCCAAAAGTCCTCGTAGGCGGCGAGTTCGTCTTTGGTGTAGGCCAGGGTTTGCACTTCTTGCAGGGCTTTGTTCGTGTCGGGGTTGTCGAGGAGTTCCTTGGGAGCGTCTTCCGTGTTCTCGTCTATCTCGGTTAGGAATTTTAGCCACAGTACGGCCATTTTCTTCTCCTCGATTGACCGCGGCTTGAACTTGGGGAGTTCTACGAAGGTAAAGTGGAGGCCTTCAATCACCTTGTCGCTGTGCAGTTCGTGTATCACGTCGTAGTTGTGGATGAACTCGTCGGGGTAATCGTTGAGGAACGTCTCGTTCACGAGGTTCAGCGAGTAGACGGGTTGCAAATATTCGTAGCGGCGCGACTTGTCGAGCTGGCGCACGTAAGCCTTCGAGGCGTTGAAAAGCACGCGCTGCTGAAAGGCGGGCGTCCAGAGCATCTGCATTTCTACGAGAAACTGCCGCCCCTGACGGTCGCGGCAGCGCACGTCGACAATGCTGTTTTTGCCGAGGTAGGTTTCCGGTGCCATTTCCGGCGTAAGGTATTCAAGGCTTTCCACCTGCTCGTCCTCTTTAAGGGGCAGCAGGGCATTGAGCAAGCTAATCAGCAAATCAGCATGCTCGCCAAAGATGCGCTTAAACGTGAGGTCGGCTTTCGGGTCAAGGTATTTCATCGTGTCCTACATTATATTGTGTCCTTATATGTCATTGCCGCTGACGTTGAACTGGCTCGTTTGTCCTTATTGCAACTTGCGCACGTCGTCTATGGACAACTCGGTCAACTCTGCAATCGTCATTGCGTCCAAGCCTTTTGCAAGCATTGCCCGGGCTATTTCGAGAGCCTTTTGGGTCT
>CAVGTD010000042.1:0-17947 GCA_963632215.1 Clostridiales bacterium | reverse complement strand
CTGTTTGTAAACTCGACTTAATTCCGCCAACGGGCAGAACTTTTATGAAACAATCGCCCTTCAAGATTGTACTGTTACTTCTCATCGTGGTGTGCGTACTCCTTCCGTTTCAGTGGACGCCGGCTATCCAAATAGGAAATTACGAGGTGAAACGCGTGGGACTCCTTGCCGACGTACTGCCAAAAAGCATGCTCCCGAACGACAATGACGCCAGCGGCACGATTCCCGACGCTCCCAAAGTGAAACCTGCCTTTCAGGACTCTTGCCCCAAGGGAATGGTATGCATTGAGGACTTTGCCGACGAAAGCGAGCGCGGCATGGCGCCCTTTTACGAGGCTCTCGGACGCGTCAACGAGCTTGACCGCCCCGTGCGCATTGCCTACTTGGGCGACTCCTTTATAGAGGCGGACCTCCTTACCGAAGCCCTTCGCAGTAATCTCCAGAAACGCTTCGGCGGATGCGGCGTAGGGTTTCTCGACATCAATCCACCTTACGCCGGAAACCGCAGCACGGTGCATCAGAAGTCGGCCGGGTGGAACGACTTCTGCGTCCTTGACAAGGGAAAATGCAACAACGCGCGCCTCAGCCTCAATCAACGTTATTTTACTCCCAACGGCTCTGCTTGGACCGAGATAACCGGTACGCGGCAGCACCCCATCGACACGGCCGAGGTGCACACGCTCTATTTGATGTCAAAAGCCCCTGTGCGCATCGGGGTGAAGTTGGACGATGGCGGCGTGCAGACCTATTCATCCCAAGGCCACGGGCGGCCCGAAGCCGTTACGGCCACGGGGCGTTCGCACAAGACGAAATGGCAAGTACCCGCCGCCAGCGGCACCGTTTGCTGGGGCGTGGCGGAGGAAGGTCTGGGAGGCGTTAGCGTAGACAACTTCTCGCTGCGAGGAAGCAGCGGTACGACGCTCGCCGGCATACCCGATGCCATGCTGAAAGCCTTCGGGGAAATTCGCCCCTACGACCTCATCGTCCTGCAGTTCGGCCTGAACGTAGCCAACAAAAAGCAGCAAGACTATTCCAACTACATGCGGCAGATGAAGAAAGTCATTGAAAAGCTGAAACGCTGTTTCCCCCAAGCCGGCATACTGATAGTCAGCGTGGGCGACCGCGAGAACAAAGGCGCGGACGGCGAACTCCATACCATGCCCGGCATTGTGGCGCTGGCGCGCTACCAGGAAAATCTTGCCGCCGACACCCATGTGGCGTTCTGGAACCTCTACCAAGCCATGGGCGGCGAAGGCAGCCTGGTGCGTATGGTCAACGCAACGCCCACCGAGGCAGAAAAAGACTACACCCACATCAATATCCGCGGCGGCAAGCGCATCGGGAATATACTCTATAAGACATTGATTTATGGTCAAGAACAATACGAAAGGCGCAAAGCCTACGAAACGAAATAGTCCTGAGATAGACGAACGGAGCACCTCCGCCACAAGTCGTCCGAGCTGGGGCGAGAGTTCGTCGTCGGGTATTCCCCGTTCCCAAAGTTCGGGCAAAAAGTTCTACACGCTGATTGCCCTTTGGGTGGTGGTGCTAACCGTAGCCGTGGCGGCAGTCAGCACGAACAACTGTTCTACGGAAAGCCCACGCACCGCGATTCCTGAGGCTTTCCGCAAAGCCCCTGTATACCCCGACACGGCCCGCACAGGAGCATCCTCCGACGAAGCCCCCATTACGCTCGGCTACGACCTGTCCGGCCTTGACAACACTTTTCCCTCATCGTTTCGGAACACTGGGGAGAACATCATACTCTACGCAAGCGTCTTGCAACAATGCAGCCGCATCCTTGCCGCTGGGGAGCGTCCGCTCCGAGTGCTGCACATCGGCGACTCCCACGTAGCCGGAAAGTCATTTCCCAACGCGGTGAAGGAGACGCTCACGCAGGTGTTCGGACAAGCGGACGACGCAGAGAGCGACAAACCCGGCAAGGGCGTTGAATTTCAATTCATTGGGAGCAACGGAGCAACGTCCAGCCGTTTCCTAACTGACAGCTATATGGACCGCTTTGCGGCGTTCTCGCCCGACCTTATCATTCTGTCGTTGGGAACGAACGAGGCTCACGGCATGGGCTACCGCGAAGATGTTCACACGCAGCAGCTCGACAATTTTTTCGAACGCTTAAACCAATCTTGCCCCTATGCAGCCATTGTACTGACAACGCCCCCGGGCGACTACCTCACCACGTCGTACACCAGCCGTGTACGCGCTTCGAAAAAGTCGAAACGTTACGTCAGCCGTGTCCGTCGCTCCTCGCGCCCTAACCCCATGAACCGCCGCTGCGCCGCGCTTATCGCCAACTACGGCAAGGAACACGGCATGGCCGTATGGGACCTCTACACCCTTGCGGGGGGCGAGCAGATGGCCCTGCGCAACTGGGTGTCCGCCCACCTGATGCGCCCCGACCGCGTTCACTTTGAACCGGCTGGCTACAAGGTGCAGGGACGGCTTCTTGGCAATGCGCTCGCCAAGGCTCTGTGCAACCAATAGCGACGCAATATTTATAACAAACACGCCCCAAACCGAGGCTTCATACACCCCTCATATCCTTTGCAATAGACCGGAAAAATGACCGACCTGTTCCTTTACTCGCAAACGTCCCCGCTCTTGTTCAACACGGGACTGTTTCTGTTTCTCTTCTTGGCTTTCATGGTGGGCTACTCCCTCTTGTCCGGCCGTAGGACAACGACTGCTCGCCTGCTCTACGTCACGGCTTTTTCCTACTATTTCTACTACAAGAATGCCGGAGCCTGGTGCTTGCTGCTGGCAGTGATTACGTTGGTCAATTTCTTCTGCGCCATCGGCATGGAACGCACCGAAAGCAAGCGAGGCCGCAAGGCTTGGCTATGTGCGGCACTCGTGTTTATGCTTGGTCAACTGGCGTTTTTCAAATACACCAACTTTGCGCTCTCGTCCCTGGCCTCGTGCGCGCTTATTCCCGAGGGGACCAAATTGGACCTGCCATTGCTCGTCGGCATAAGCTTTTTCACGTTTCAGTCAATGAGCTACATCATCGACGTGTACCGCCGCAACATGCACGCCACCCGTTCGCTCATCGATTTCGCCTTCTTCGTAAGTTTCTTCCCAACCCTGCTTGCGGGTCCTATACTCCGCGCCCGCACGTTCCTGCCGCAGCTACGATTGCCCGTTGTCGTCACCCGTGAAATGATGGGCACAGGCACTTGGTTCATCGTGATGGGACTGTTCAAGAAATGCATCATTTCCGACTATATCAGTCAGAATTTCGTGTCGCGCATTTTCGACAATCCCTCGCTCTACTCTGGCCTGGAAAACCTCCTTGGCGTGTACGGCTACGCCCTGCAACTCTACTGCGACTTTTCGGGTTATTCCGACATGGCCATAGGCATTGCGCTCTGGATGGGCTTCCACATTCCCGCAAACTTCCGCGCGCCCTACAAGAGCGACTCCATCACCGACTTTTGGCGGCGTTGGCACATCTCCCTTTCGTCGTGGCTTCGCGACTACCTCTACATTTCGATGGGCGGCAACCGTTGCGCAAAGTGGCGCATGTACTTCAACCAGTTCATGACCATGCTCTTGGGCGGACTGTGGCACGGCGCATCGTGGAACTTCGTCATTTGGGGCTCGGTACACGGCCTTGCCCTCTGCGCCCACAAGCGCTATCAGCAATTCCTCGGCCACGACAAGCACTACAAGCCTCGCGGATGGCGAAAGGCGGCGGCCATAGTCCTCACGTTCCACCTCGTGTGCTTCAGCTGGCTCTTCTTTGCCGGAACGTCGTTCGAAAACTCGGCAAAGATGCTCGGGCAGATTTTCACCAACTTCCAGCCCCAGCTCATCACGCAGTTCCTCGTGGGCTACCCCGAAGTGTCCGCCCTCATGGTCTTGGGCTTTGTGCTGCATTTCCTGCCGTCGGGCCTGAACGAGCGGACAGAAAAAACGCTCAGCAAAGCGCCGCTTCTCGTCAACGCCCTGCTTCTCGCCGCTATGATAGTATGGGTTGTGCAAGTGAAGGGCAGCGAAGTGCAGCCGTTCATTTATTTCAAATTCTAAGGGTGGTACTTTGAAAGATGTAGATGACTTCTTAGCCAAAACGGCGAGTAATTGCTGACTTCATCCCAATGAAAACGTCCCGTCCACGTATCCCCTCGCAACTTTTAGCGTTGCGAAACGGAACGCGGACGGGACGCTTTCTTTATTGCGGCTTCACTTCACCGTGACCTTCACTGCCTCGCGGGCAGTGCGCACGATGTACGTGCCTGAGGCGAGGGGCTTTCCCGGCGCTAGGCTCTTGCCGTCGGCCGAGTAGAGGCGGTAGGGCAGGGCGCAGCGAATCGTGTTGCCGTCCACGCGGACAGTGCGGCCCTGTTCGGTTGCCGTGGCGGCGGCAATGCCGGTTGCTTTCTTCACGTGGTCGGTGAGCAGAAAGGAGTACTGGCAACCCTCGTCGGTGGTGTTCGTGCCGCTTCCCCAGTTGTAGATTTTCCAGCCCAGTCCAGAGTTCGTCTGGTTGAGCTGCACGCTGCCCGAGGTGATGATATAATATCCGCTCGTGGCGGCCGCACTGAGTGTCCACCCAGCCGCGGGTTCGGCGGCCGTGGTGTTGAGTGCGGAGTTGTTTGCCGCAGTCGGGGCGATGTAGCTGCCGTCCGAACGGTTCACAATGTTGAGCGAGCCGTCCGTGCGCCGTTCAAGTTTCCACTCCGACAGGTCTGTGGCCGATGCGTCGCCGTAAAGCACCGCCCCCGCGCCGCGCGATGTGAGGTAACGTCCGCCTCGCTTCGACGTGAGCTGATAGTAATAGGTATCGGTCTCGGTGCTAACCTGCGGCGTAGTGTCGTCGACGGGCGTGTCAAAGCTCTGGTCGGGCGAATACGTAATGCCGTCAAGCGCGTTCTTGCCCTCGGTGTCGGTCAGCACGAAGGTAAATTGCCACTTGTCGCGCTTCGTGCCGCCGCTGCTTACGTGCGGCAGTTTGATGAACACCTTGTTCCACCCTTCGTTCAGGTGGAGAGCCACGGGCTGGCGTGCCGTCAGGTTTTCGTTCGTCAGTCCTTTTGTCGCGTCGTCCTGCGGAATGTCGGTGTCGGTCTGCTGCCATTCGGGGGCAGGTATCTCGTCGCCGTTGAGCCATATCTGCGAGCCGCGGCGGTCCCACGCTCCCTTCTTCGGCGCATATTCGTTGCCCGAGCGCGAATAGGTGTAGAACTCCACCTGCGCTCCGCAGTCCTGCGCCTTAGGCGAGTAGACGTACGTCCAGGCGTAGACCGTCTGGTTGGCTGCCGGCGAAGCGAGGAACGAAGGTACTGTCGGGTGCCAGATATGCCGCAGGTAGATGCCCGCGCCTGTGGCGAGCTTGGCGCGGTAGGTGGCGTTGTTATAGGTGAACTTTGTGGGCAGTATGTCGCTTGTGTCTTCCTCGGGCGGGAAAGCAGCCGTGGCCGTGCCGTTGTTGGGGAACGGGTCGGTGATGCGCCAGCGCACGTTGCTCTGCTTCACGTAGGGGATCGTCACGTCTTTGAGCGAATGCGCCTTGTGGAAGAGCAGTCGACGCTCAAAGTCGGCAAACTCCTCGTATTCCTCGCCGCTGTTGGGCAGCGTGGTGCCGCCTTGCTCGATGTACTGCTTACCGCCGCCTATCCAGGCGCGCTCTGCCGTGGCCAAGACGTTTGCGTACTGGTTGTTTTGTGCGATTATGTCGTCCTCGGTCGGCACTTTCGTGTCGTTCCACGCCGCTGAAATGGAGCCGGCAATCTCGCTGTCGCCCTTTTCGGCGTAGTAGATATTGCTTTTGTAGATGCCCACAAGGTCGGCGTACACGTCGAAGTGGTTGATGTAGTTGTAGCGGCAGTCAATGTTGGGCATGCCGCTGATTTTCTTTCCTGCCGTACTCCACATCTGCGTCATGTCGGCCATGGACGATGTTACGCTCTTGTTTTGCAACGGGTTCCACACAACAACTTCTCGCCCCAACGTTGTTCGCACGTAGTCGGCCATTTCTTCGAGGAAGCCGTCCTGCAAGGCCACCTCGTCACCGCCGATGTGGATGTAGGGGGCGAGGGGGAAGGTCGTGTTCACCTCGTCGAGTATCTTCTTCAAGGCGGCCCGTCCCTCCGTGCTTTGCATATCGAAGCCCATGGCTGTGGTGAACACCGTGCTGTGTCCGGGCATATCGATTTCGGGAATTACCATCACGCCGCGCTCCGCCGCGTAGGCTTCCAGTTCCTTGCACTGCTCCTGCGTATAGTACTGTCCGGGGTAGCGCACCATGTTCTCGCTCTGCGTCAGGGCGGGATACTGTTTCACCTCGAAGCGCCAGGCGAGTTTCTCCGTCAGGTGCCAGTGGAACACGTTGACCTTGAAGCGGGAGTAAAGGTCAATTTCGCGTTTCAGTTCGTCGATGGAGAGGAACGAACGCCCCACATCCTGCATCCATCCGCGGAGTTTGAACGCGGGGTAGTCCGTGATGCTCACGGCTTCGAGCTGGGCGGTTTCGCCCTCGTTGTCGTAGCCCTCAGCCAACTGCGTCAGTGTCTGTGCCGCGCGGGTAACGCCCGTAGCCGTCACGGCGGTAATTTTCACCTCGTTCTCCGTGACGGTCAGCGTGTATGCCTCGTTCGGGAAATTGGCAAGTTTGTAATCGTATGCGCCGTCGATGCTGTCAACGAGTTCCACGGTAATCTTTGCCGCGGCGTCGTCCGCCGCCGTACAGTTGTAGTCGGCAAGGAAGCGTTTCAAGGCGGCGTTGTCCGTCGCGTCTGTCAGTTTCACGGTGCGGCCAAGGGCAAAGGGCGTGCCGCCCTCCGTCGCAACCACGCTTTGCGGACGCGGCAGCAGGTCGGCAACCTTTGCCGCCCCTTGCAGCGGAACGGCGCAAAGGGCAAGAGCTAAAAGGGTAGGCGTAGAAATTCTTTTCATAGTACAGGGTGTATCGGTTAAGGGATAAACCCGAACGAGCAAAGCCCGGCTATGCGGACTTTGCTCGTTGGTAATGGAAAAAAGTAAGGATCGATTTCGTGCGGTGACGGGGCTGTCAATTACAGGCCCAGACCTTTCTTGATGGCGTTCGAGGCTTTCGTTGCGCCCTTCTGAACGGCTTCGTCAGCCTTTTGGCTGGCTTTGTTCACGGCTTCGTCGCGCTTGTTCTTAGCCGTGGTGGCGGCGTTCGAAACGGCGGTGTTGGCTGCGTTCTTAGCCTTTTCGGCAGCTGCTGTGCCGGCAGCCTTGGCAGCGGTCTTGGCAGCTTCGGGAGCGTTTGTCACGGCGTTGCCCACCTTTTGGGCAGCGTCCTTCACGGTCTGCGCGTCGCTCTTGGCGGCATCGGCTGCGCCTTCCACAGCCTCCTTGGCGGTGGTGGGAGCGTTGACAAGTGCGTTCACGGCACTGGCCACAGTCACCGTGTTGGGGTCGATGTTCGTCAGTTTGTCCTTGTTCTCGTTAAGGTAAGTCTGGAGCTTCGAAGCGTAAGCGTTGGCTGCTTCCGTGTTGCCCGATGCCTTGAGTTCTTCTACCTTCTTCTGGATTTCAGCCACGGCGGTCTTCACCTCCTCGGCGTTGGGGGTAGAGGCGGAAAGGGCCTTGCTGAGTTTGGCTGTGGCCTCGTCGGCGGCTGCACTGGCGGCGGCCACTTCGGGAGTGGCGGCGGCAGCGCTGTCGGCGTTCTCCACGGCGGCGGTGTCGGTCATGCTTCCGTTGTCGCTTGTTTTGTTGCCGCAGCTAACGGCGGTCAGAGTGAGAGCGGCGAAGAGAGCCGCTGCAAGGGTTGTTCTTTTCATAGTCGTATGGGTGTTAGAGTTTTATTGTTGCGGTTGATTGTTCACTTACGCTTCGAGTTTCGTTTTGAAAGCCAAGGCGTACATACGTACCTGCTTGATCATGGCCAGCAGACCGTTCGAACGGGTGGGCGAGAGGTGTTCGTTCAAGCCTATCTCCTTTATAAAGTAGAGGTCGGCGTTGAGTATTTCGTCGGGGGTGCGGCCGTCTACCACGCGGATGACGAGGCTGACAATGCCCTTCACGATGAGTGCGTCGCTCTCTGCGCGGAAGTGGAGAATGCCCCCGTCTTCCTCACACACTATCCAAACGCGGCTTTGGCATCCGTCAATCAGGTTCTGGTCGGTCTTGTCCTCGGCGGCCAGCGGTGCCTGTTCCTCGCCAAGGTCAATGAGCAGCTGGTAGCGGTCCATCCAGTCGTCAAACTGGGTAAACTCCTCGATTATTTCGTCTTGTACTTCGTTTATCGTCATTGGGTTTCGTGTACTTTTTGCCTGTATAGGGCGTTTGCGTCAAAGTTCGGAGAGGTATTGCAGCAGCGTCTGCCCCACGCCGCGCAGTGTCTGGCGCGAAATGTGTTCGGGGGTGTCGGCCGTGGTGTGCCACGTTGCGCCAAAGGAATGCTCTCCCTCGACAAAGGGAATGACGTCGATTGTCGGAATGCCGGCAATCTCGTTTATCGGTCCGTGGTCGTCGGTGGCGTATCCGCCTTCGACGGTCTGGAACAGGTTGGCGGCATCGGCGCGCGTGGCTGCGTCCCAAACCTTCACGAGGATGTCGCGGGCGTAGCGCATGGAGAAGCCCTCGAAAGCGAAACGGGCGTCCTCGCCGCCCACCATGTCGAGCAAAACGCCGCTCTCGGCTTTGTAGCCCTCCTTGTGGGGGTGCGAAGCCCAGTAACGCGAGCCGAGGCACCAGTCGGAACCGTCATCGGGTGCCTTGTCGGCTGCCCAATAGGGCGCACCGGCGTCTTCGGCATCGAAACAGATGAAATCGATACCCACCGAGGGATTGAGTTCGCTGAGGTGGCGCGCCACTTCAAATATCACGGCCACGCCGCTTGCGCCGTCGTTGGCGGCCATCACGGGCTGGCGGTGCTTCGCAGAGTCGGGGTCCTGGTCAGCCCAGGGGCGGCTCTCCCAGTGCGCGCATATAATAATGCGTCGTTCGGCCTCGGGCTTGTACGAGGCTATGATGTTGCGGGCGTGAAACACGGTGCCGTCCCACGAACGCAGGTCGGCCGTCTGTTCCGTCACCGCGAGGCCAAGTCTTTTGAACTCGCTCACGATGTAATTGCCGCAGTCGGTATGGGCTTGTGAGTTGGGCGTACGAGGTCCGAAGGCGCATTGCTTCTCTACGTACTGAAAGGCAGAGTCGGCGTTGAACGTCACCTTTGTCACGGCGATGGTGTCTTCGTTCGCCGTTTCCTGCTCGCTGCTCTTCGTGCCTTTGCAGCCGGTCAGCGCGGCGGCGAGGGCGAGGAGCGAGAGAAGAGATGTTTTTATGTGGTTCATTGGTTGAATGTGTGGTTTGTATTGAAATACGTCGGATTAATCGCTGAGCGCATGGTCTTGGCACTGCTGCATGACGCGCAGGAAGTTTCCGCCCCAAATCATTTCCAGGTCGTTCACGGTGAAACCCTCGCAGCGCAGTAGCTTGGTGAAGTGCAGGAGTTCGGAAGCGTTGGCGCAGCCCGGCACACCGCCGTCGCCGTCGAAGTCGGTGCCGATGCCCACGTGGTCCACGCCGGCCACCTCGACCATGTGAACGAGGTGGCGCACGGCGTCCTCAACCGAGGCCGGACGGCCTTGTTCCTCGTCGTCGCGCAGAAAACCGTGGTAGAGGGTCACTTGCGCCACGCCGCCGCATTGGGCGAGCGCACGCAGTTGGTCGTCGGTCAGGTTGCGGGGATGGTTGCACAGCGTGCGGCTCGAACTGTGCGAGCAGACGATGGGCGTTTCGCTGGCCTCAATGGCTTGGTAGAACGACTGCTCCGAGGCGTGACTGAGGTCGACCATCACGCCGCGACGGTTCATCTCGGCGATAGCCTGGCGGCCAAAGGCGGAAAGGCCTCCGTGTTCGCCATTGGAGCGGCGGGCCGAGTCGCAAAGGTCGTTGTCGCCGTTGTGGCAAAGCGTGATGTAGACGATGCCGCACTCGTTGCGAAAGCGGTGTATGTTGTCCAGGTCCTTGCCTATGGCGTATCCGTTTTCTATGCCCCGCAGGATGCTCAGTTTTCCGTTCCGCTTGTTGAGCGTCACGTCCTGCGGCGATTTTGCCAACTCCACGCCCGGGGCTGCTTTCACCCGGCTTTCGATGTCGCGGAGCAGACTGAAAGCTTTTCTGGTGGCTTTTTCGGATGCCTCGGGCGTGCGTTCGCCCTGCGGTATGTAGGCCACCATGACGGTGGCGTCGAGCCGTCCCTCGCGCATCTTCGGGAAGTCAACGAGCAACTGCGGGTCGCGCCGTTCGAGGTCAACTCCTTTATCGAAGAACATGGGCGTATCGCAGTGCGAGTCGAGCGTGCGGACGCGAGCGTGTATTTGCTTTGCGTCGGCGTGGGCTGCCGCCTCGTCCCTGAAACGCCGGAAGAGCGGCAACATCGACTCGTCGCCGCCGGCCAGGAAACACTCGGGATGCCACTGCACGCCCACGGCGAAGTGAGCCGCATCGGTCGACTCAATCGCCTCTACCACGCCGTCGGCACTCTGCGCCGTTACGCGGAAGAGCCGTCCGGGGTCGTTGACCGCCTGATGGTGGAACGAGTTTACAGCCAGGCGTTTGCCAAACAGTTCGCCGACGATGCTCCCCTCCACGGTCTCCACAAAATGCGTGGGTACGTGGCGTTCGGCCTCCTGCGAGTGTTTCAGCAGCTTGGTTTGGGGCAGGGCGGTGGCGAGGTCTTGGTGGACGCTGCCGCCAAAAGCCGCCGCCAGCAGCTGTATGCCGCGGCAAATGCCGAGCATTGGCACGCCGCGGTTGTAGGCAAGGCGGGCGAGGGTGAGTTCCATTTCGTCGCGCACGTCGTTGATGCCGTGGAGTGCCGGCACGGGGTCTTCATCGAGCAACACGGGGTTGATGTCCGCGCCGCCCGACAGGAGCAGCCCATCGAGGCGGTCGACAAGCTGGGCGAGGTCCGCGCCGAACCGCTTTCTGGGGGGAATGACCACGGGGATGCACCCCACGGCCTCGAGGCTGCGGAAGTAGCCCGGCAGCAGGGCGAGTTTGCCCTCGTCGAAGTTGCCCGTTATGCCGATGAGCGGCGCGCTTTGGCCGTCGCCGGGCGTGGGCAGCAGGCTGCCGTTGTCTATTTCGTCCGCAATGGTTTTGAGTGTCATTGTCTTTGTGCTTTCAGTGTCCGGGGCGCACGGGGGGGCATGGCTCAGCCGCGCTTTTCCCTGTGGCCCGGCCCTTTCGGAAACCAGCCTTTCTCCACGCGCTTGTGCTGCTCGAAGAGTTCGAGGATTGACCAAAGCGACGAGAAGCCTACTACGCCCACGATGGCGCTTGCCACGACGTTAGGGATGAAGAGCGCGCCCACGATACAGGCGATGCCTACGACGAGGAACAACGCCCAAGGGCGCGTGCCAAGGTAGTATTCCGTTTTGATCACGATGGGGTGGAAAAGTCCGATAACGAGAAAGGTGGCGAGTCCGATGAGCGGGCCGTAAAGCGTCATGATGGCTGGTTTTCAGGCAGCCCGGGCGGGCGTGCCTTGGTTGTGTATGAAACGAAATCCCTTGTTTCCGCTGCGGCCACGGGGGCGTGCGGCGGAAGCAAGGGCGGGAGGGGTTAGTCCTGAGCGTCGAGCGTCACCGGCACGGTGCGGCTCAGGCTTTGTTCGAGCGAGATGAGCGTTTCGGTGGATATAACGCCGTGAATCTCCTGTATATGGTTGTTGAGCAGGTCCATGAGGTGCTCGTTGTCGCGCGAATAGAGTTTGACGAGCATGGTATACGGGCCTGTCGTGAAGTGGCATTCCACAATCTCGGGGATTTTTTCGAGTTCTTCGGCAACGCCTTTGTACATAGAGCCGCGCTCGAGCTTGATGCCCACGTATGTGCAGGTGCTGTAGCCGATGCTTTTGGGGCAGATGCTGTATCCCGAACCGGTGATTACGCCGGCTTCGATGAGCCTTTGCACACGCTGGTGAATGGCCGCGCGCGACACGCCGCAAACGGCGGCCACGTCCTTGAACGGGATACGTGCGTTGACCGTGATTATTTTCAGTATTTTCAGGTCCAGTTGGTCAACCTTTTCCATTTTGTCCGTAAATGATAGGTTTATGTGATAAATTGTAAGTTATTGGTCTTGCAAAGGTATATTTGCGTAGGTGATGCACCAAACAAATACGGTCTAATTTTCCTTAATGGCTTGCATTTTGCTCGCTGCGGGGGCGCATTTGGTGCGTACGGGCTGCGCGGCGGCGGAGAGCGGGCGGGCGGAACTGTCTGCGGACTTTACGTTACAACCCCCGGGGCAGTTGTTTCTATCCCGGGGGTTGTTGATAGATACTTGCAAGTATTCAATCTGCTTCTTGCCAAGTATTCAATCTGCTCCTTGTCAAGTATTCAATCTGCTCCTTGCCAAGTATTCGCTGACAAGCCCGGGGGCGCGAACGGGCGGCACGGCGGCCGTAACGCCCGGCGGACTTGCGCGACGGGGGATTAGCCTCGCAGTTTTTCGTCCATCTCGCGCGCCGCCTTGCGCCCGTCGCCCATGGCGAGGATGACGGTGGCTCCGCCGCGCACAATGTCGCCCCCGGCAAAGAGCATGGGGATGGACGACTCCATGTGGTCGTCTACGGCGATGGTGCCCTTGCGCCCGAGTTCCAGCCCGTCGACCGAGCGGGGCAGGATGGGGTTGGGCGAAACGCCGATGCTCACCACTACCACGTCGGCCGGGAGGACGACCGTAGCCCCCTCAATGGGTTCGGGGCGTCGGCGGCCGCTGGCGTCGGGTTCGCCGAGCTGCATTTTTTGCAACACAACCTCCTTGACGCGCCCGTCTTCGTCGGCGCGGTAGCAGAGGGGGTTGTGGAGCGTCATGAAGCGCACGCCCTCGGCCTTGGCGTGGTGCACCTCCTCGCGGCGTGCCGGCATTTCGTCCTCCGAACGGCGGTAGACGATGGTGGCGGTTTCGGCTCCGAGGCGCAGGGCTGTGCGCACGGAGTCCATGGCCGTGTTTCCGCCGCCCACAACCACCACGTGCTTGCCCTCAACCACGGGCGTGTCGGCCGCGGCCGACGAAGCGTCCATAAGGTTCACGCGGGTCAGATACTCGTTGCTCGAAAGGATGCCCGTGTAGTTTTCGCCCGGAATGCCCATAAAGTTGGGCAAACCTGCGCCGGTGGCCACGAAAACCCCGGCAAAGCCTTGGCTCTTCATGAGGTCGGCCACGCTCTCCGTCTTGCCGATGATGCAATCCTTGACGAACGTCACGCCCTGACGGCGCAGGTTGTCAATCTCAAAGTCGACGATGGCGTTGGGCAAGCGAAACTCGGGAATGCCGTACTTCAACACGCCGCCAATTTCGTGCAACGCCTCGAAAACCGTCACGCTGTAGCCGCGGCGCGCCATCTCGCCGGCAAACGACAGCCCGCCGGGACCGCTGCCCACCACGGCCACGCGCTTGCGCCCGTCGGCGGCGGGCGTAGACTCGTCGCCGGTTTTGCCCTGCGCGCCGTGCTGCGCCTGATACCGCTCAAAGTCGGCGGCAAAGCGTTCGAGGTAGCCGATGGCCACGGGCTGGGAGTTCATCTTGTGGTGGATGCACTGGCTCTCGCACTGTTTCTCCTGCGGACATACTCGGCCGCAAACGGCAGGTAGCGCGCTCGTCGTTTTAAGGATTTGCGCCGCTTTGGTAAACTCGCCCCTTTCGATGCGCTTGACGAAGCCAGGGATGTCGATGCCCACGGGGCAGCCCTGTACGCAGCCGGGATTGTTGCAGTCCAGGCAGCGCGAGGCCTCCTTCACCGCCATGGCTGGCGTAAGGCCCAGGTTTACCTCGCTCTTGAGCAGACGGGCGCGCGCCGCGCCGTCGAGTTCGGGCATCTGGGCACGGGGCGTGGCGGCGCGTTCCTTGGGCTTAACGGATGCGCGCAGGGCTTTGCGCCACTCGGCCTCGCGCCCTTCGGCACGCTCCTCGGCGGTGAGCGTACCGCACGCAAGGGGATAGGCCTCGGGCGTGTAGCCGTCCACTTCGTTGGGCTGGGCGGCGGCATTGGCTTGGGCTTCGAGGCTGAGCGAGGGCAGGGAGCGCAGACGCTTTATCATCTCGTCGAAGTCAACCTCGTGGCCGTTGAACTCAGGCCCGTCCACGCAGACAAACTTTGTCTGTCCGCCAACCGTCACGCGGCACGCGCCGCACATGCCCGTGCCGTCTACCATAATAGTATTGAGCGAAACGTCGGTGGGGATGCTGTATTTCTTGGTGAGCAGACACACAAACTTCATCATCACGGCCGGCCCGATGGCGAAGCAGCGGTCCACCCGCTCGCGCTTGATTACCGCCTCCACGCCGGCGGTTACAAGTCCCTTTGTGCCGTAGGAGCCGTCGTCGGTCATGATGATTACCTCGTCGCTCGAGCGGCGCATTTCCTCTTCGAGGATAATCAGCTCGCGGGTGCGCCCGGCAAGCACCGTCACCACGCGGTTGCCCGCCTCTTTCAGGGCCTGGACAATGGGCAGCAGGGGAGCCGTGCCCACGCCGCCGCAGGCGCACACCACCGTGCCGAACCGTTCGATGTGCGTGGCCTTGCCGAGCGGCCCTACCACGTCGGTCAGTTCGTCGCCGGGACTGAGGGCGCAGAGTTTGCGCGTGCTGTCGCCCACCTCCTGCACCACGAGGGTGATGGTGCCGCGCTCCTTGTCGGCTCCGGCGATGGTCAGGGGGATGCGCTCGCCCTTGTCGCCCACGCGGACAATGACAAAGTGGCCGGCCCGGCGCGACTTGGCTATCAGGGGGGCTTCCACCACGAGTTTGTACACGTGCTGTGAGAATTGCTGTTTGCTGATTATCTTGTTCATAGAGTTGAGTATAGAGGGTGGCTCTATAAATTACCACCGTGAATTATTCAAAGTGATTCCCTTTTTGTCATCTTTCGGGTTCTTTTCCGCCCAAATAGCTTGTTCGCTCAGTCGCATAGCCCGCTATGCTCCTTCGTTCACAAACAATTTGAACGAAAAATAACTCCGAAATCTAACAAAGCTAATTTGTAGAGCCACCCTAGATTGTTTTGGCTGCGTGAAATTGCAAAGTTCTGCGCATCCCGCCAAAACTTTCGCGCTCCGGATTGTCCCTTTTAACAATCGTTGTCGTTGGCGGGCGGAGCATGGAAGTATCGTTAACAGCAAAAGCGGAATTGTTTGTAAACCACGCAGATGCCGTGCGGTTGTTGCAGTATTTATTCTTAACTTTGTGTCACGAAGCGGAATTGTTACAATCCCGTTAAGGTCTTACGACTAAACACTACTACGATTTATGAACACATACAGAACACTTCTTTGCGGGCTGGCGAGCCTTGCGCTCACGCTCCTTCCGGCAAGCGCGCAGAACGATAGAGACCGAGAGTTCCCCGAAATCAGCATCGAGACGGTGAACGGCGAACTGCCCACGTACGAACTTGCAATCGCGCCCGAGGGTTGCTGGGGCACGGGCATTACGAACAACAACAAAGTGCCGGGGCGCATGGTGATGACGCTGGCGGGCGACACGCTCTACGACAGCGGCGAATACGTTAAGGGCGAAGCCGGCGTGCGCATCAAGATACGAGGCAACTCCACCGCTACGCTCGAGCAGAAGCCCTACCGCCTGAAACTCAGCAAAAAGGCCGACCTGCTGACGCGAGGCGACAAGGCATACAAGCACAAGGACTGGGTGCTGATGACCCCAATCTACTACGACCCCGGCTTTACGAACATGGAGAACGTGCTGCTCCCCATCGTGGGGCGCATAGTGGGCGAAAACATGGGGCTTGGCTGGATGCCGCAGGGGCGGTTCGTCACGCTCAAGCTCAACGGCGAGTACGCCGGCCTCTACTACCTTATCGAGGCGGTGGCTCGCGGCGAAAAGCGCATCAATGTGGACGACGACGGCTTCATCTTTGAGAACGACGCCTACTGGTGGAACAGCGGCGGCTACTACTTCAAGACCAACCACCAGATACCGCAGGTGGGATACACCTTTAAGTATCCCGACGAGGATGCCCTGACCGAGGAGGACACCGTGCACCTGCGCAACTACCTCAACGCCTTTGAGGATGCCCTCTACGGCGGCGACGACAACTATGCGCAATGGATCGACCTGCCGTCGTTCGCCTCGTGGCTGCTCGGACACGACATCATGGGCACGCACGACTCGGGCGGCAGCAACCAGTTCCTCTACAAAAAGAACTACACGCCGGGCGATTCGCTCTCGACAAAGGTGTTCATGGGCCCGATGTGGGACTTCGACTCGTGTTTCATGCCAGGAATGGAGACGAAGTGGAGCTACTTCCACCAGGAGGGGAAGAACCTCAACTTCTACTTCCCCGAACTGCTAAAGCGCCAGGACTTTTGCGACGAGTACATGGCCGCCTACTACCGCGTGAAGGACAACCTCGAGGGCATTTTGCGCGACAGCATCGAGGCCTTTGCCGAACGCTACGACTCCACCTACGAAGTTGAACGCCAACGCTGGCACGCACTCGTGGAGAGAGCCGGCAACAACACGCTCCGCTTCCAGGCCGACGAGATGCTGCAGAAACTCCACGAGCGGTTCGAACTGCTGGAAACCCTCACGGCGGACGAAATAACCACAACAGCTGCGGCCAACGCTCCGCTGGGCGAGGAACGCTTCTACGACCTCTCGGGCCGCGCCATGCCCCAAGGCTCTACGCTCACGAGCCTTCCGCCGGGCATATATATAGGTGTGGACCAGGCCGGGCGAAGCCGCAAATACGTCCGCCAATAACGGCGGCGAAAAATTCCGCAAAAAATGCGCCGCCCCGATGCCCGCGGCTTTTTGAAACTCTCTATATTTGCGGCGTGCTTCGGCACAAGATCAATCACATTTCCTATCAACTCAAAAACACATTACACGACAATGAAAAACTTTCGCATTGAATCGGCCGTAGTGGCGCTGGGCATCGCGCTGCTGGGCGTGTTCGTCTATTTCGGGCTTTCGTCGTTCGGGGCGCGCGACCGCGTGGTCACGGTGCGGGGCCTGGCCGAGAGCGAGGTGAACGCCGACCACGTAATCTGGCCCATCACGTACAAGACCACGGGCAACGACATGCAGGCCATCTACGCCGACATCCACAACGCCAACCAGCGCATCGAGGAGTTTCTCGTGCAGAACGGCGTGGCCAAGGCCGACATCAGCGTGGGCGCGCCGCAGATAATCGACATCAAGGCCGACCGCTACTCCTCGACCGACGACGCGCAGCGCGACCGCTACAACGTGACGAGCGTCATCACCGTCTCCACCTCGCAGGTGGACAAGGCACGCTCGCTCATGACGCGCATGGGCGAACTCTTGAAGCAGGGCATCGTCATCTCGGCCAGCGACTACAACAGCACCGTGCAGTACGAGTTTACGAGCCTCAACAAGATTAAGCCCAAAATGATTGAGGACGCCACCAAGAAGGCGCGCGAAAGCGCCGTGAAGTTCGCCAACGACTCGGAGAGCAAGCTCGGCAAAATCAAGAGCGCGTCGCAGGGCCTCTTCACCATTGAGGACCGCGACAGCTACACGCCCTGGGTGAAGCGAGTCAGGGTGGTGACCACTGTCGACTACTTCCTCGAAAACTAACGGGCAGCCCCCGTTCCTTACAAAAGCCGCCGCATTGCAATGGTCAGCAATGCGGCGGCTTTCGTGTAGCAGGTTGTCATGGCTGGGGCGCAGGCTGAGCGGTTTCGTCCGCTTTGGTAGGGTGTTCAAAATCCCGTTTTTTTCTGCAAGATATTGCCCGCAAACCGCGGCCTGCAAGGCCAGCTCTCGATAGCCCAGGGCAGAGTGGCGGCGCATCGCGGCGTCACTCTGCCCTGGGCTTCCCGTAGGGGGACGTTGCCGCCCCGTCGGGGCAACTCTCTTGATACCGGGCAACGCCCGGATTCTCGGGCTAATCGGCGGAATTTGAGCAACGTGGCTTTGCGGGGCGTTGCCCCTTTATAAGGGAGCTGCCCCGTCAGGGCGCAAA
>CAVGTD010000041.1:0-18791 GCA_963632215.1 Clostridiales bacterium | reverse complement strand
CGTTTCGCCCTGTGCGGTTTTGTAGAGCAAAATGCTTGACTCTAAGGGGTTCTGCACAAGTTTAGGCGTGTTGGCGGACTGGGAGAAGTAGGTCCGGGCCTGCTGCACGAGTCGCTTTCTCCCGTCGGCGTTTCCGGCAATAAGCTGGCAGGCCGTGCGCGACAAATGGTGTGCTTCGACCTTGCGGAAAGAGCCACTTCCTATCTTGACCATTTCAACCGCTTGGTTGAAATGGTTGGCTAATGCGACATCTTTCGCACGGGCTGCGTCGATGGCTTTGTCAATGACGCGCCGGAATTTCCAGTATGCCGAGTAGCCCATTGCTGCGCAGAGGTCGCGTGAGTTCCAATACTCGCGTCCACTTTTGTCGGTGCGGCGAATGGTCTCGAATGTAGGGCTCATTTCGGGCACTTTGTTGTCGTCGTTCATGGAAGAGTGCTTTAAGGGATAGAAGGTGGGGATGTCGTGCCGCCTTCGGTGAAAAGTTACCCTTTCAAGGGGCGAAGTTCGCGTCAGCCGTACGGGCTACGTGCGTCGGACGTGTGGCTGACGTGTGTGAGGCGTACGGGTGACGTGCGTAGGGCGTATGGTGTGCGGCAAAAAGCCCGAGAACTCGCGGCGGCAAGTCCCGGGCTGGTGGGGATTAGTCCACTACGCTGACGCGCGTGGTTATGGTTACGGTGAAGCCGAAGTTGGGGCGCACGGTGTAGGTGGCCTTGGTAAGGCCGCGGTCGTCGAGGCGTTCGGAGTACTCGTTGCCGTACTGGTTGGCCCATGTGGTGGTGTTGCCCGAACCGTTGTAGGTGGCCTGGAAAGTGAGGGTGTAGTCGCCGCTCTTCTGGAAGGTGATGGTGTCTACGGGGTTTTGGTTTTCGTAGTCGTAGACCACCTGCGATGTGTAGCGGTGCGTGTTCGTTTCCTCGTTGGGCGAGAGCGTCCAGGAGTAGGTGGTTTTGTTGAGCTGTCGGCCCGTGGACTTCTGTACGGCGGTGGCCACGGCCTTTTGGCCCACGTGGATGGTGGTGCTTCCGGTGCCGTCCTCCACTACGCTGAGGTCGGAGAACATGGGCGGCTTCTGCGCGTACTTAGGGTTGTCGCTGTCTTGCGAACACGAGGTGAGTGCCGTTGCGGCCGCAAGGGCGGCAAGGGCGGTTAGGGTGCGGTTTTTCATATTGTCGTTTTTGTGTCTTATATCAGCGTGCCGTCGCCTTGGCGCACGATGTCGGGTTCGCCGTCGAGGCAGCTCACCACGGTTGTTTCGCCCTCCGTGCCGAAGCCCCCGTCGATAACGAGGTCCGCCAGCGTGCCAAAGGCCTCGTCGATAAGGTCGGGGTTGGTGCGGTAGGCGGGGTCGGCGAACTCTCCGTCCTTCGGGAGCGAGGCGGTCATGAGCGGCGCGCCGAGCAGTTCGAGGATGTCGCGCACGAGGGGCGAGTCGGGCATACGTATGCCTATCTCGGCCGTCTTGCGCGAGCGGAACACCTTGGGCAGCTTGTTCTTGCCGGCGAGGATGAACGTAAACGGTCCGGGCAGGTTGCGGCGCATCAGTTTGTAGATGGGGGTGGAGATGTGCGCATAGTCGCTGATGGCGCTCATGTCGTAGCAGATGACCGACAGCGGGTGGGCCGAGGGGCTTATCTGGCGTATTTTGCAGATGCGCTCGACGGCGCGCTCCTTCAGGGCGTGACACCCGAGGGCGTACGTAGTGCCTGTGGGGTAGATGATTACGCCGCCGTCGTTGAGCGTGTTTACCACCTCTTGCAGGCGTTCGGGCGGATTGTTCTTATCGTAGAGTTTGAGCATGGCAAACGGATAAACTGTTGGTTTAGAAGAGCTTGAGCTTCTGGTAGAGCCGCTGCACGGGCAGTCCCACCACGTTGAAGTAGCTTCCCTTTATCTCCTCGACGGCTACCACGCCAATCCATTCCTGTATGCCGTAGGCTCCGGCCTTGTCGAAGGGGAGGAAGTTGTCCACGTAGTAGTCTATTTCCTCGTCGGTGAGTTCGGCGAACTTCACGTGGCTTGTCACGCCGAAGTTCTCCATGCGGTCGGCCGTCACGATGGTTACGCCGGTGATTACCTGGTGGCTCTTGCCCGAGAGTTTGTGGAGCATGGCGCGCGCCTGTTCCACGTCCTTGGGCTTACCCAGCACTTCGCCGTCTACGTAGACGATGGTGTCGGCCGTGATAAGGAGTTCGTTGGCTGCCATCGACTTGCGGTAGGCGTTTGCCTTGTTGCGCGAGATGTAGCAAACGATGTCCTCGCCGCGGAGCGAGTCGGGGAAGCTCTCGTCGATGCCGAAGAGCGTGCGCACTTTGAAGTCAACGCCCATGCGCTGGAGCAGTTCCTTGCGGCGCGGCGAGTTGCTCGCAAGGACTATCTGGTACTTTTTAAGATTGTCGAGCATGTGTCTGAGGTTTTAGGTCTTTCGTTCTCTATTAGGTTTAGGGTTTTATTAGTCAGCGTTACCACCCGAAGGCCGTGGAGTCGCCCATCCACTTGCCCTGCGCGCGCAGCACCTGTTCCACCACGTCGCGCACGCATCCGCAGCCGCCGTTTAGGGGACTGACGTAGGCGGCAATCTGGCGTATCTCGGGGGCGGCGTCGGCGGGGCAGCAGGGGCAGCCGCACCGCTGCATCACCTCGTAGTCGGGGATGTCGTCGCCCATGTATAGCACCTCGTCGGGACTGATGCGGAGGCTTTCGGTCCACTCCTCGAACTTGCGGATTTTTACGGCGGTGCTGAGGAATACGTCCTTGATGCCCAGCCCCTCGTAGCGCACCCTTACGGCCTGGCTCCGTCCGCCCGTAATGATGGCCACGGGCATGCCGCGCTTCACGGCGAGCTGCAGGGCGTAGCCGTCTTTGATGTTGGCCGTGCGGCAGGGTTGTCCGCCCTCGAGCAGCACTACGTTGCTCGTGCTCAGCACGCCGTCCACGTCGAAGGCGAGGGCTTTAATGCGGGTAAGGTCAAGGTTTATCATTGTCGGTCGGTGTTGCTGTATTCGTGTATGCTTTGGCTCATCAGCCGGTATATTTCCCTTAGTGGTTCGTTGTCTTCGAGCCTTTGCAGGTGCTTGTCCATGATGCCGGTGTCCCAGCGCACGGCGGGCCCGGTCTGCGCCTCAACGGGCGTGAGCGTGCGCAGTTTAGCGGCGGTCTCCTCCACAATGGGGCGCAGCAGTTCGGGGGGCAGATGGTTGTCGCGGAGCATCCGGCAGGCTATGGCCACGCAATGGTTAGAGAAATTGTTGGCAAACACGCCAGCCAAGTGCAGAGCCGCGCGCTGGTCGGAGCTGAGCGGCTGCACCGTTTGCGAAAGACTGTGGCCCAAGGCCGTGGCCTCGTCGGCTGAAGCCTTGTCCGCGCCCTCCACAAAGAGCGGCACGCGGGTCATGTCGACGGGCGTGCCCTTGCTGAACGTTTGCAGGGGGTAAACAACGGCAGCCCGGGCCTCCTTGCCCAGCACCGCGAGCGGCAGACTTCCCGACGTGTGCACCCAGAGCGCGCCCTCGTGCCCCCCCGTGCGGTGCAGCTCATCGGCCACGCCGGCCACGGCATCGTCTTTGAGGGCGAAGAGCAGAACGTCGCTTTGCGGAATGCCGCCGACGCTGTCGGTGAACGTCCTTGCGCCAACCTCCCAGGCCAGCCGTTCGGCGTGGCTGAGGGCGCGGCTGTACACGCAGCTAATCGTGTGCGGACCGAGGCTGAGGGCGCGGGCAAAGTGGGTGGCCACGTTGCCAGAGCCGAGAATGCTGATGTTCATCGGAGGATTGTTTACTGATCGGACGTTGTGTTTTTCTCTTTCCGTTTCAGGTATTCTTCATAGGTTCGTTTCCAGCGGTCGTGCGACCACAGCCAAATCTCGGGCCGTGCCTTGATGCTCTCGCTGAGCAGCCGGAAGTAGGTGTCGGTAGGTTCGTTTTCGGGGCAGCCCCTCACGTCGTCGGTTATCTTCGATATGACGCATTTGTAGTAGCCCCGTCGTGGACGCTCCAAGTGGAGGTAGAAGAGGGCGGCGTCCACCCGGCGCGCTATCTGCTCCGTGCCGGTGAACACGGGCGTGCGGTGGTTCAGAAAGTCCGTCCAGTGGTGTATGCTGTTCCACTTCGGGGCCTGGTCGGCTATGAAGCCTATGATGGTGGGCGTGTGGCTGCGGCTGTTGCGCACCACGTAGCGCAGGGTCTCCTTCATGGGGACGTTCACTGCCCCGAAGCGGCTGCGTATGTGCAGGAAGAGGCGGTCGAAAGCCCGGTTGCGCAAGGGATGGTAAATCTGCCCCATGGCAATGCGCGGGTCGCGGTCGCTCACGTGTTTGCCGAGCGAGGCCACCCACTCCCAGTTGCCGTAGTGGGCGAGGTAGAGGAAAGCGAAATCCTTTTTGCCGTCCGTAATCGTCCGGACCATCTCGTCAACGCCCTCAAACGTCACTCGCCGCCGCATCTCCCTCTCGCTAATTGTGCAGAGCTTGATGGTCTCCACGATGTAGTCCGCGAAGAAACGGTAGAACCGCTTCTCCGTCCGCACAATCTCGCTCCTGCCCATCTCGGGAAAGGCCGACGCAAGGTTCTTGCGGACAATCCCGCGCCGGTACCTCACCACGTAATACACCAGAAGGTAAAGCGCATCGGCCACCATGTAAAGCACCCGCAGGGGCAGCCACGACAGCAAGCGGACTACATTATATAATATACGGTATTGCATATCCAGTCTCATCATCCGTGCCGGCCGCATCCCTCCGCCGGCACCCTTGCAAAGTTAAGGAAAAGACGGGAAAGGCAAAGAATGTCCGCCATTGAGGGTGAAAGTATTTTCGGGGGATAAGTTGAAATCATTAGAAAGCACCATTCGGATGGGCGAATGTATGCCGTAGAGCAGACCAACGTTCAAGAAATGGACGAGTTTGAGGCTTTATTGGATTTATATAGTTAACAGATGTTTAATCGGGGGGGGTAAAACTTAATTACATATCTTCGCCAACAATTAACGCAATGTTCTTGATTTTTGCAATCAAGGGCAGTTTCGCAAACGCAGAACCACAATGAATGCTGGCTATTACCATAAAAATGTAAGGAAAAGGTGGGGCGTAATGCTTGTTGCCATCTTGTTTTCATCTTTTGTATATGCGCAAAAGATATCCGTGTCCCGGTTTTACATGGCAGAGTCCGACTTGACGGCTCAGAATAAAAACACTTCTGTGGACGACCAAAACGGTGACAAGTGCGCCCTGATACGCGTGCAGACCACGCAAAAGGGGTTTACCTTCGACGTTGGCTCGGCGGGCGTCCAGAGAGTTGATGATAACCATGTGGGCGAAATATGGGTGTACGTCCCTTTTGGCGTGCGCCATGTCAGCATCCGTCATCCGCAGCTTGGTTCGCTTGCCAATTACGACTTTCCCGTCAACATTGAGAGAGCCCGTACGTACATCATGGAGATTACGTCCGACAAGGTGTTTGTGAACAGATATGACGACACCCGCAAACAGAAGCTGAACATAAAGGTAGTGCCGACCAACGCTACGTTTACGCTCAACGGCATGAATGTGAAACTCGATTCAAAGGGTGAAGCGTCGCAGGAACTTTCGTTTGGAACCTATACATATAAGGTGGCAGCCGACAAGTATCATCCCAAGGAGGGGCAAATCGTGATTGACGACTCCGTAAACGCACAGCAACTTTTGGTCAACAATTTGGAACCAATCAAGGGCAAGGTTAGCGTGCATGTACATCCTTACAATGCAAAGGTGACGATAGACGATGTGTCAATACCTCAGAACACGTCACTTGTCCCGTACGAACTGCAAATCGGACCGCATCGGCTACTTGCGAAATGCGACGGATACAAGACCGAGACGCTGGACATCGAAGTGGAACAAGGCAAGACGCTGGACGTAGAAGTGAAACTGGACCAAGTGGCCAAGTTCACGTTTACAAGCAAGCCTTCGGCAGAGCTTTTCATTAACGGCGAAAAGGTGGGGGATACTCCGTGCCAGAGGGTGTTGAAGACCGGAATGTATGAGGTGGTGGCCAAACGGGCGCACTATAAGGATTACAGAAAGACGCTGCCGCTAAATAGTTCCGACCCCGACGTTAGCCTCAGCCTTAGGAAAATATACAACTACAAGAACGAATTTTATGCCGAAACCAGCGCAAGAGCCGGTTCTTTCATGGCATATGGCGCAAGCATTGGCGGTTATCTCTCAAACGTGAACTTGGAGTTGTCTGCATTCTACGGAACAGGCAGCAGCGAGACTGTATACTGGTGTGGAAATGATACAGAACCTACTTCATGTATCTATCACCCGCAGATGACTATAAGTGGGAAAATCGGTTACGGGCTTTCTGTTGGTACGAGATTTAGAATAACGCCCCAAGTCGGAGCGAATTATCTGAAATTGGAAGAGGTCATGGAAGATGCCCTGAGCACTGCTCCTGCCCAAGGAGCTAATGTGACTAGCGCACTTGTTGGTATCCGATTTTCAGCAATCATAACAAACCACTTTGGCATAACTTTATCTCCGGAGTATTCCTTTGCAGTCGGAAAGTCTGCCGGCTATAAGGTGTTGGAGACCGTGTCGCCGAAAATCAAGAAATGGGGGAAGGGACTGAACGTTAAACTTGGAATAATGGTAGCTTTTTAGATGAAACAGATAGCACTTTACATACTCGTGGCAGCCATTGCGCTTGCTGGGTGTTCTGACAAGTATTCAGACGACCTAAACCTAAGTCCCGACCTTGCTCCGCATTACATCAGCGTGTCGACTAAATCGCTCGTGTTCACGGCTAAGCAGCCGATAAGCAGAACCGTGAATATTAAAGCGATTGGCGCGCCGTGGAAAGTAGACAATTCCGTAGATTGGATTACCCTGTCAGCAGAAAGTGGTCAGGCCGATGCGAACTTAATTGTCAGTGCTGCCGAAAACGAATACGCCAGTGCAAGGGCAGGGGTCTTTTACGTGCAAGCTGATGTCAATGGGAGAATTTACGAAAGAGCAATCTCTGTTTCACAATATGCCGCCGAGCCTTACGTCAATGTGTCGCAATCGTCTATTGAGTTACCGGGTAAGGCTTGTTCTGCATCGTTTAATGTAACGGCAAACTGCGATTTTGAAGTGACAAATACAGACGACTGGCTCACAGCCACTCGTAAGGACAGCACCGTAACACTCTCGGTCACGGCTAATGAGACGAACGCATACCGTACAACCAGAGTTTGCGTCTCATATATGCGAGTGACCAAAGTTGTCATTATTACTCAAGCACCAGCCTCTATCAGTGCTTCTACGGAAACAGTCACGTTTGATGGCGTCTCAACCGAGGCAACGGTGAATGTTACCGCAGAGGGGCATTGGTCGGCAGCTACATCTTATATGTAGTAGAACGCTATTATTACTATCGTAGAATACGTTGCAAGAATGATCATGGAATATATGCGGGCTTCACTATGTTCCAGAAGCTATGTGAGATTAGGAAGGACCCAAATGCTATGTCCAATTTATGCTGGGATAAGTCATTAGAAAAGGTTTACAACTATGCAGCATGGATAGTCGCTTGTCATAACATCTGGTTTATAGACCAATCAGACAAGACGAAAGCGATTGACTGTATCCTATATGAATTGTTGGGATTGGACGATCTTATTCTAACGGACAAAGGATACAACTATAAGATGAAATGTCGTCAATGCCCCATATTCTATCTGTTTTGCATAATAGACACCATAGAGGCGATAAAGGTAGCCTTCCAAGTTGACGAACTTTCGAAAATTAGCATTGCAGTGTCTGGATATGAAATAGAAATAGACGTTTCTTGCGCCATGGACAAGGAACGCCTTGCCGCAAACATCAAGTCCTTGAACACTTGGATCGCTAACGTTGAAATAACTGATAACCATTTCAAAATCAAATTATAATCCACAATGAAAAAGATTATCATGTTCCTAATGGCACTCTGCCTGGCGATGCCAGCAATGAACGCCCAAAACAGTAAGGCACTTAACAAGGCTTTGAAGAAAGAGTACAAGACCAAAATGAAGGAGTTTAAGAAAGGAGGCTGGACGCTTTACGGCTCGTCGCGTTCGCTGGACGTGGCTCTGCTCAACCACTACGAGAAACTCAACAAGGAGGGCGAGGAATCCTATGAGATTGTGGGAACTTGTTCCATGTTCAAATCGAAGAACGTAGGGCATCAGACGTGCATCAACAACGCTTGCAACATCTACGCCCAGCAAGCCGGGCGCGAACTCAAAGGGCGTATTGTGAGCGACATAGCTGGCAACGGCGACGACACGTCGGCAGAATTCGACCATTTCTATGCCGCCTACGAAAGCTGCATCCAGAAGGAACTGAACGGCGAGTTGCAAGAGTCGTTCTCCGTAATCCGCACAAACAAGGACGGAAGCTATGAGATGCAGACGTTCTTCGTTGTAAGCGAGAGTGCGGCTACCCGTGCGCGCATCCGTGCCTACGAGAATGCGGCAAAGGAGAGTGCGGCAGCTCAGAAGTATGCCCAGAAGGTGAGCGATTTTGTTCGTGAAGGATTCAAACCCGTCAATGATGCATCGTCTGCCAATGACTAAGCGAATCCTTGCTCTGTTAACCGTTGGGTTCTGCCTTGTACCGGCTTTTGCCCAAAGTTGGGACGAGGTAGAACGCAACACGCAGACGTACCTTTCGGGCGAGGGGTGGGGGGCAACCGTAGAGGAGGCCGACCAGCAAGCGCTTGCTGCCCTGATCAGCAAAATATCCGTGGTGGTGAGCAACGATTTCAGCATTACGGAAGACGAGCGCACCGCCAACGGACAACTCGACGCAGCCACTTACACCACGTCAAAGCTGCAAACATATTCCACCGCCACGCTTACCAACACCGAGCGCATCGTGATAGACAACAACGCCGACCAAGCTCACATTGGACGTTATATCAAGCGGAGCGAGCTGGACAAAATCTTTGAGGGGCGCATACGTACTATTAAGGAATACGTCCGCTTGGGCAAGGTGGCTGAGGCGGCGTGCAAGATAGACGATGCCCTGCGCAATTACTATTGGGCATTCTCCCTGCTGAAGTCCGTGCAACGCCCGTCGAACGTCACTTGCAAAGACGAAGACACCGGAGAAACCATTTTCCCCTTGACATGGCTGCCGCAGCAAATCTCGAACATCCTGAAAGACCTTGACGTGAAAGTAACCGCCAACGACGGCACCAACGTCGACCTGATGTTCTGCTACAAAGGGCAGCCCGTCAGCACGCTTGACTTTACCTACTTCGACGGGCGCAACTGGAGCAACATCTGCAGCGCAAAGGACGGGCGTGGCACAATGGAGTTTGCCAAGGGCATGATACCCTCAAACGTGCAAATCAACTACGAATACGCTTATCGCGGACAAGCGCACATCAATCAGGAGATACAAAGCGTTTTGAACGTGGTCAAGGGGCAAGCCATACGCGCGGCAAGGGTAAACCTGCCAATGGACAAGGTCTCGTCGACTGCCGACAACGACTTGTTGCCCAAGAAGTCGAAGCGCACGGACAGCCTGTTGCCCGTGGCAGACGACAAACCCTTTCGCACCGTGCTGGCCAATGTCCTTTTTGCCATCAAGAGCCACGACTACAACAGCGTGCAGCCGTACTTCACCGAGGACGGCTGGGATATGTTCACGCGCCTTGTACGCTACGGCAACGCCCGCGTAATCAACGCCAAGGACTGCACTTTCAGCCAGTTGCAGGACAATGTGGTGGCGAGAAGCGTGCAAATGGCTTTCTCGTTTAAGAAAGGATTGCGCAAGGACTTTGTGGAAGACGTAGTGTTCACGTTCAACAACGATCGTAAGATAGACTGCATCGCTTTCGGTCTCGACCGCAAGGCAAGGGAGGACATCATGAAGCGCGGAGCGTGGACACCAGCAGCCCGGCAGACCATCATGCAGTTTCTCGAGAACTACAAGACCGCCTACGCCCTGAAGCGCCTGGACTATCTCAAAACCATCTTCGACGACGATGCCGTCATCATCGTGGGCCACGTGGCCGAGAAGATGGTGGCCGACAAGGGCAAAAAAGACGTGGCCATGTCGTTCAGCAACCGCAAGTACATCAAACGCGTTCAGTACAGCAAGGACCAGTATATGAAGAACCTTGAAGCCTGTTTCCGCAGCAACGAGTTCGTCAACATCCGCTTTGCCAACAACGACGTACGCAAAGCCAAGGACGGTGAGGAATACGGCATACAAATAAAGCAGGACTACTATTCCACCAACTACGGCGACCAAGGCTACCTCTACCTGCAAGTGGAACTGGACGACCCCGAAAAGCCCGTCATTAAGGTACGTACCTGGCAACCCGAGCCAGACCCCGAAATCGGATTGTTTGGTCTTGGCAACTGGTAAAGCAACCCCTTCTTAAACTATGCGCAAATATCTCTTCATGTTATTGCTCTGCAGCCTCACCGTGTCGGCGCAGGACGTACGTTCCGATTTCCAGTCGTTTCGCCAAGGAACGCTCGAAGGCTATTCGGGCTTCCGAAAGTCCGTGCTGGACGAGTATGCCAAATACCTGCAAGGCGTGTGGGACGAGTATGAGCAGTTTTGCGGAGCAAAGAGGGACAATCAGCCCAAACCCTCCGTTGCGCCCAAGGCTGAGACTGAGCCGCAAAGCGTTACTCCGAAACCGATTGAACCAGAGGTAAGCCCGAGCGTTTTACCTGAACCGGCAGCTCCTGTGGTGCCGAAGCCCGTCGTGCCCAGCAGGTCTTCGGATTTGCCCGTCACGTTCTACGGCATGAAGGTCAAGGCGGTTGCCTGCAAAGCCCGTACGTTGGGCAACGGCGGTCGTAACGAGGTGGCAAGTGTTTGGGAAGCCTACCAAAAGGATAGCTCAATGAAAGACGCAGTGGCCTCCTTGCAATCTTTGTCCATGGCTTTGGGGCTAAACGATTGGTTTACTTTTGAACTCATCAGGGCATATGCCAAGACTGTGTGCCAATTGGCGGACGATAGGGTAGTGATGCGGCATTTTCTGTTGGTCAATATGGGCTACGACGTGCGTTTGGCCGTTTGCGGTCAGCGGTTGATGTTGCTAGTGCCGTTTGTCCAGCAAGTGTATGAGAGGGCGTACCTTCGTATAGACGGCAGGACTTATTACGCTTTCTCTGACGAGGAGACTGACGATACGGGCAACGCAAGCGTCTATACTTGCCGTTTGCCGGCAGACGCAGACCACGGCCGCGCCTTGGACTTGACCATCCAAGGCGGACGATTGGGCATAAAAACTGGCGCGAGGCATTCGTTCAGCCTAACCGACGGCGTGCTTACGCTGCGGGGCGAGGTGGACAAAGGAACGATGGAAGCCCTGCGCCATTACCCCCAAACGGGCATTCCCTGCTATGCGATGTCGGACGTTGACCGCAACTTCCGTTCGTCATTGCTCGAACAAATAGGGGAGCAACTCAAAGGCTGTTCCGAAACGGAGGCGGTCGGCCGTATACTCCGCTTTGTCCAGTTTGCGTTCTGCTACGCCACCGATGGCGAACAGCACGGATACGAAAAGCCCTATTTTGTTGAAGAAAATTTCTATTACCCCAAGAACGACTGCGAAGACCGCGCCATTCTGTTTGCTTTCCTCGTGCGCAACCTGTTGAGGCTCGACGTTCACCTCGTTCGCTATCCCGGACACGAGTGCGCAGCCGTCCACTTTACCGACCCCACGGTCGACGGCGACAAGTACACCCTCGATGGCAAAACGTTTCTCATCTGCGACCCTACCTACATCGGCGCATCCATCGGGCAATGTATGCCCAACTTCCGAAATGTCAAGCCCGTCGTGGAGCGGTGGTATTAGTGCAATGACCTTTACTCATCTGTGCGCCCTTATACCTCGCAGCGGCAAGGCATAGCGTACAGTATACTCTTACAAAAAAGCGGAAAGAAACGCCACCGTCAGTGGGTTTCTTTCCGCAAAATGGTTGTTCCGTTGAGCCTTGGGGCTTAGAACGGCAGGACGCCTTGCGAGGGCATCTGGAGCTGGATGTTCTGGTTGTGGCTTTCGTCCTCCTTGATGCCTTTGAGGTTTATGCCCCAGCCCTTTACCTTGACTGTGGACTTCTTGAAAATGCCGAAGAACCAGCTGTGCTTCTCGGTCTCAAACTCGGGTTCGAGGATGATGTCTACGTCGGAAGAACTCTTGGCGCGGTAGAGGGCCTGCCTTTCGGTCTTGTTGAAATTGGTGTAGCGGTTAGAGCTTTGGAGCGTCTTGTTGCCGTTCTTGACGAGGGGGATAAACCAGAACAGGGTCTTCTTCTCCACGGTGCCTTCCACTCTCTTGGCGTTGGCATAGTCGAGGTCGGCTGCCACGTAGGTGTTGATGCTGTTGCTGTGAATGCCCATCAAGGGGGCGGAGTTCTGGTAAGAGGCGCAGCTGCCGAGAAGCAGTGTGCCCAAGGCGAGCATGAGAACAGATTTCTTCATAATCTCTCGTAGCGTTTTTAATGTAACAAAAAGGTTAATAGTGCGTGCGAACCGCTGAGCGCGTGCCGCCCGGTTTGCCAAACTTTGGCTAAAAAAGCCGAACGAATTTTCGTACGTCCACGGGCAAAGGTAAAAAAAACTGAATAGCGGCAAAGAAATGACGTTTTTTTCAAACAAAAGTTTTCGTAAACGCTCCTTGCCGCGGGGTTGCTTCGCTTTCGTGGGGCTTTTGGGGCTAAGGAATAGTCGTTGGTTTGACGGCGGTTTGCTATGTTTTCCGTCGTCTCGCAAGATTTCTCCGAAAAAATCGGGATAATTCTCCTTGTGTGCGAGCGAGTATGTATTTTTGCATTTGAGGAATGCCGCCCTTGCCGTGGACGGAGCGGTGCGCCTTAGAGGCTTTGTGCTTATACGCAGGCTATTCGTATTCAACCATGACCTATTCTTATCAAACCGCCAACAATTCATGTCCAACCGCAAGCTATTTATGAAAAACGCTATTCTCCTTCTTTTGCTCCTTTGCTCGTCGGCCGCATTTGCCGACAAGGGCAATTCTCCCGACGCTTACAACCTGAAACGGGCCATTGAGGCCATGCAGAACCAAGACCTCGAGAACGCCTATAAGTACATCAACCAGGAAATCGACGAAAATCCCGGCAACGGCTACGCCTATATGTGGCTCGGTATGCTGCGCAAGGGCGACGAAGACTACGGGCTGGCCCTGAGCGCGTGCAATTCGGCCGTGAAGAAACTGCCCTCGAAGGACAAGGACTATAAGGCACTGGCCTACCAGACGCGCGCCGAGGTGTGGCTCTGCCTCGAAGACACCGTACAGGCGCTCAAGGACTATGCCGAAGCCATTAAGTGCACGCCCGAGGATATGGACCTCTACAAAGACCGTGCGCAGGTATACTACGAGCAGAGCAACTACGCCCTGGCCGACCAGGACTACCGCAAGATGATTTCCATGGACGAGGGCGACGTGGTGGGCTACGTTGGCCTGGGGCGCAACGCCCACGAGCGCAAGGACTACGACGAGGCGCTCCGGCAGTACAACTACGTGGTGAAGCTTGCGCCCGACTATCCCGACGTATATTGTTTCCGGGTGGTGACCTATGCCGAGCAGAAGAAGTACAACGAGGCCATTGACGACGCCATCACCGCGCTCTCGCTCGACGATTCCAACGGCAAGGCTTTCGGCCAGCTCGTGTGGCTGTCCGACTCCGCCTTCACCCAGGCCGTGGCCAAACTGAAAGTGCAGAAAATCAAGCAACCCAAGGAGAAACTGTGGATGTACTGCCTTGGTGGCATATACGAGAACGCCAAGAAATACGCCGAAGCCATTCCTTATTACAAGGAGTCGCTTTCCCAAGAGCAGAACGACGCGGTGGCCATCCGCGTTTCGAGCTGCTACGAAAACCTCGGCGACTTTGCCAAGGCCCTCGACTATTGCGACCAAGCCGTAGCCCTCGACTCCACCGAAGTTAGCTACGTGCAAGACCGTTCGCGCCTCCTCGACCGCATGGGCCGTACTGACGAGGCCATTAAGCAGCTTGACAGCGTACTCGAGCTCTACCCCGAAAACTATCCTACCTACGCCCAACGGGGACACCTGAAATACTACGCCGGCAACATCGACGGCGCTATCGAGGACTTTTCGGTGGCCCTCGCCCTGCAGCCCGATTTCGCTCCCGCCTACCTCTACCGCGGTACGTACTACCAGTATAAGGGCGACACAGCCAAGGCCCGGCAAGACTTTGAGCAATGCCTGCGGCTCGACAGCGTGCCCGAGAACGGCTTGGCCTATTACGCCTACTACCGTCTGGGCAATCAGGCCAAAGCCATCGAACTCCTTAATAAAGCCCTAGCGGACGCCCCCGACGGCACGTACTACAATGCCGCTTGCCTCTATTCGCTCATGGGCAACAAGGAACAGGCCTTGCAATATCTGCGCAAGGCGTTCGAGAGCGGCTACCACGACTTTCCCCACGCGCGCCGCGACACCGACTTCGACAACGTGCGTTCCAGCAAGGAGTTCGAGGCGATTGTCAGCGAGTTTGAGCAAAAAGCGCAGGAGCAAAACGCCACTGAGACCGACTCGGCCGTCTACGAGCAGCAGACCGAGGAAGTGCCCTTCACCAAGGAGGGCGGCGTGTGCAAGGTGAAGTGCCACATCAACAACCTGCCCCTCCACTTCATCTTCGACACCGGCGCGTCCGACGTGTCCATCTCGTCGGTCGAGGCCACGTTCATGATGAAGAACGACTACCTTTCGGCCGCTGACGTCATGGGCCGGCAAAACTACGTGACGGCCGACGGCAACATATCCGAAGGCACCGTCATCAACCTCCGCGACGTGCAGCTCGGCACGCTCCACCTGCGCAACGTGCGCGCCTCGGTTGTCCGCAACCAGTCGGCCCCGCTCCTGCTGGGTCAGAGCGTGTTGTCGAAACTCGGAAAAATCGAGATTGACAACGCCGGCAAAGTGCTGCGCATCACCTACCGCAAGAAAACGAACTAATACCCCTTTTTACCCTATTCCCCAATGAACCCTCAACACCATTACGCCGGTCTGACCGACGCACAAGTACTCGAGAGCCGCGCACAGCACGGCGCAAACGTCCTCACGCCCCCCGCGGAGCAGTCCGTGTGGCAGAAAGTCAAGGACTGTATGCACTTCTGGCTCCTGCGAGTCGACCTCGCCCTCTTCCTCGTGGCCGCTCTCGCCGCCATCGGGCTGCCCCTTTCGGGCGTTTACAGCCACGACGGGCTTTGGATAGCCCCCGTCCTTTCGTTCGTGCTTTTCGTCCTCACCTACTTCGTGGCCTACATGGGCGGCAAGTGGAACGCCGAGACGCGCTCGTTCGAAATCGACTCCCTCTTCACCATCCTCCTCTTCGCCCTCATCCTCTCCGGCGGCATAGCCTTCTACAACGGCGTGTACGGCGGCGTGCAGGGCTGGGAACCCTACCTCGAACTCGTGGGCATAGCCGTGGCAGTGCTGCTGGCCACCACCGTGGCCCACGTGCTTGAGGCGCAAAACGAAAAGACGTTCAAAAGCCTCAACGAGGTGAACGACGACACCGAGGTGAAGGTCATCCGCAACAACAACGTCTGCCAGGTGCCCCGCCGCGACGTGGTGGTGGGCGACATCATCCTGCTCGAAGCCGGCGAAGAAGTGCCGGCCGACGCCGAGGTGCTTTCGTGCATGAACCTCACGCTGAACGAATCGTCGCTCACGGGCGAACCGCAGTGCGACAAAACCACCGATCCCGCCCACTTCGACCCCGACGCCACCTATCCCTCCAACCACGTGATGAAGGGCTGCACCGTTATGGAGGGCGACTGCGTGGCCAGGGTGTTTGCCGTGGGCGACGCCACCGCCTGCGGCAAGGTGTTCGAGGCGGCACAGGTGCGCGACGGCGAGGCAACGCCCCTCAGCGAAAAGCTCAACCAGCTCGCCGCCCTCATCAGCAAGGGCAGCTACGGCGTGGCCGTCATCATCATCCTTGGCCGCCTCGTGCGCTACGCCGCCACGCTTCCCCGGCCCGACTACGCCGCCCTTTGCGCCAGCCTGGCCGTATCGCTCGTGCTGGCCCTCATCGTCAGCCTCGGCCTCAGACGGATGCAGACCGCGGCCAACCGCGCCAAGGTGGACCTTTGGCAAACGCTCGCCTTCATGCTCATGCCTGTGGTCGGCATAGGCTGCTACTTCGCCTTTTTCGCCGATGCCGCCACCAACTGGGCCGGACTCATACAGTATGCGCTCGACTCCGTAATGATAGCCGTCACGCTCATTGTCGTGGCCGTGCCCGAGGGCCTGCCCATGGCCGTTACGCTCAGCCTCGCCTTCAGCATGAAGCGGCTCATGAAGCAGAACACCCTGCCCCGAACAATGCACGCCTGCGAAACGATGGGCGCCGTCTCCGTAATCTGTTCCGACAAAACCGGCACACTCACACAAAACCGCATGACCGTGGTAGGCACGCTCTTCCCCGGCCTTAGCGGCCAGCGGCTCGGCGACGACCGTCCCTCGGCTCTGCTGAAAGAGTGCATCGCCGTCAACACCACCGCCAACCTCGACCATTCCGACCCGGCGAAAATCAAAACCATTGGCAATCCCACCGAGGGCGCGCTTCTCTTGTGGCTCAACGGCCAGGGCGTAAGCTACCTCGACCTGCGCGAAAGCCTCGAACCCATCGCCCGCGTGCAGTTTACCACCGAACTCAAGTACATGGCCACCGTGGTGCGCTCGGCCGTAACGGGCGGCCCGGTGGTCTACGTCAAGGGCGCGCCCGACATTCTCATGGCCATGTGCCAACTGACCGACGAGCAGAGGCAAAGCTACAACGCCCAGCTCGCCGACTACCAGGGCCACGCCAACCGCACCCTGGCCTTCGCTTACAAGGAACTCGCCCCGGGCGAAGAGGCCTTTGCCGACGGCCGCCTAGCCGTTAGCGGACTCACAATGATGGGCATCGTGGGCATTGAGGACCCCGTGCGCGACGACGTTCCGGCCGCCATAGCCGACTGCCTCAACGCCGGCATCCAGGTGAAAATCGTCACGGGCGACGCCCCCGGCACAGCCAAAGAGATAGGCCGCCAGCTCGGCCTGTGGCAGCCCGGCGACACGGACGAGGCCATCCTGCTCGGCACGGAACTCGCCGCCATGACCGACGACGAGCTGCGCCTCAGGTTGCCCAAGGTGAAGATAATATCCCGCGCCCGCCCCAACGACAAGGACCGCGCCGTACGTCTGCTCAAAGGCCTTGGCCACGTCGTGGCCGTTACGGGCGACGGCACCAACGACGCGCCCGCCCTCAACGCCGCCAACGTGGGCCTCTCGATGGGCGACGGTACGGCCGTGGCCAAGGAGGCGAGCGACATGACCATCCTCGACAGTTCGTTCGCCACCATCGCCAACGCCGTCATGTGGGGACGCTCGCTCTACAAAAACATCAAGCGGTTCATCCTCTTCCAGCTCACCGTCAACGTGGCCGCGTGCCTCATCGTAGCCATCGGCGCGTTTATCGGCGAAGAGTCGCCCCTCACCGTCACGCAGATGCTCTGGGTAAACCTCATCATGGACACCTTCGCCGCCCTGGCTCTGGCCTCGCTGCCGCCCTCAAAGGCTGTCATGGCCGAGAAGCCCCGCTCCGTTGACGAGGACATACTCAGCGGCATGAAGGCCGCCATCCTTACCGTCGGCGGCATATTCACCGCCATTCTGCTCGGTCTGTGCATTTACTTCCAGCACGTTGAGATTTCGAGCCTCACCGACATTTTCCAGGGCAAGGCGCACTGGGGAGCCAACACGGGATTTTCGGACTACGAACTGAGCCTCTTCTTCACCATCTTCGTCATGATGCAGTTCTGGAATATGTTCAACGCCAAGGCATTCATGACCAACGCCTCCGCCTTCAAGGGCCTGTCGTGGAAGAACACCCGCTGGTTCATCGTCATAGCCGCCGTCATCTTCTTGGGCCAGGTGCTGATGACCGAATGCCCCGGCGTGCAGGAAATGTTCAACGTGGCCGAGGGCGGCATCCACTTCACCGACTGGGTGATCATCACCGCCGCCACCTCCCTCGTCCTCTGGACGGGCGAGCTGCTCCGCCTTTTCAAGCGGTAACGCCTCCACGCCCTCGCATCCCTCTTCCTTTTAAAGTACTCCGCCGGAGAACTCGAGTACGCCCACGGGCGAACTCGAGTGCGCCCGGCGGAGTACTCGAGTTTGCCCCGGGGCGCACTCGAGTACGTCCCCGGGCGCACTAAAGTCCGCCGCCGGGCGCACTCAAGTTTGTCCCGGGGCGTACTGCGCTGCGCCCCCAGAGCATTCGCCTCAGGCGGCACCCCGTTGGGCTAATGCGGCAAGGCCCGCAGCGGCATAAAGGAACAGGTGAACAACGAAAGGCGCAAACAAAGGGGATTCTGACAATCAAAGCAAAATAATCAACCTCGATGAGATTATCAAGCCCCCTCTGCCTATGGTGTTCAAAAATTCCTTTTTTCTGTAAGATATTGCCCACAAACCGCGGTCTGAAAGGTCAGTTGCTCTTAGCCCAGGGCAGAGTGGCGACGCGAAGCGGCGACACTCTGCCCTGGGTTCCCCCGTCGGGGGATGTTGCCGCCCCGAGTCGGGGCAGCTGCATTGATACCGGGCAACGCCCGGGTTCAGGAGCGGTTGGTTGACAATGGAATGCCGTTGGCTTTGCGGGGCGTTGCCCCTATATTAGGCAGTTGCCCTTACAGGGCGCAACTTGTCCCGCACGTGATACCCAGGGTGATGCCGCCACTTCGTGTCGGCTCTGCCCTGGGCTATGGGGAGCTG
>CAVGTD010000040.1:0-20509 GCA_963632215.1 Clostridiales bacterium | reverse complement strand
TCGCTCGGATGCCGCGACATCAGAAATCTGTCGCTTTCGTTGAGATTGAACATTGGCTTACCTTTTTTGATGCAAAGTTCGCTCTCAGCAGGGGCTACCGCAAGTCGGCTTGTTTCGGATGGTTACAAACTGTTTTCGTCAGATTGCGCCCCAACATCGCCTTACTCAGCCAACGGCCCAAAATAGTCCGCGCAGCAACTTCGTCACCCGCCGCCTAAGCCCGAAACGGAATAAATGGTTACATTTGTACGTTGCTACGCTCACAAAAAGTCTATAAGGGCATAAGGTAAGTGGGCACAGCCTATATTGGAAGAGCGTTCGTCAAACGCTTTTCTCTTTTTCGTCTACATACATTGCAGAAACGTAAGAATACTAATGAAACCGACTGAATACGAAATAGTTGAGCCACATTCCGATATTGTCTCTGAACCAAGTTACGATTTGTTCTACAACAATGGCGAGAACGAGAGAATTGAAGAGGGAACGTTGAGAGTCCTTTCCATTTTCTCAGGATGCGGCGGCATGGATCTTGGACTTGAAGGCGGTTTTATTTGCCACAAGAAATCCGTTGTAGACGACTCATGGATTGAAAGCAGTGTGGGCGACAACTGGGCATTGCTCAAAAAGACCCTTTTTCGTACAGTTTTCGCTTGCGACATTCTGGAAGAGGCACGCAACACTTGGCTCAACTACATGTCGAGATTCCATGTCAATCCCAGCATTTTCCATCTTGACAGCATCGTTGACTTGGTTAAGCTCCACAACAAAGGACTCGACGTGTTTCCCCACAATGTGGACGTGGTTACGGGCGGTTTCCCCTGCCAGGATTTCAGCGTAGCCGGAAAGCGAAGGGGATTTGACTCGAGCGTATCGCACAACGGAGAGAGGCGCATTGACGACGAACCCTCGGAGGAAACGAGAGGAAAGTTGTATATGTGGATGAAACAAGTAATCGACATCGTGCAGCCCAAGATGTTCATTGCCGAGAACGTGAAAGGGCTTGTAAGCCTGGGAGACGTGAAGGACATTATCCAAAAGGACTTTTCGTCCGCTCACGGCAACGACTACATTGTGCTTGACCCGCAAGTTCTTCACGCCGGCAACTATGGCGTTCCCGAAACCAGAGAACGCGTGATTTTCATCGGCATCAAGCGTTCGGCATTGAACGAGCAAGCATTGAAAGCCTTGACGCAGAAGCAAATTCCCTCGGAATACAACCCCTACCCGCACCCCACGCACAACTACAACGTGCAGAACGACCGATTGGCCAAGCCCGTAACTTGCATGGACGTTCTCGGGGAACTGCCCGAGCCGGCAAATTCAAGCGACCTGTCCCAAATGTTCTACTCCAACGCCAAATACATGGGAGCGAAGTGCCAAGGACAGACAGAGATAAACTTGAACGGTCTGGGTCCCACCATTCGTTCGGAACACCACGGCAACATTGAGTTCCGCCGACTGTCGAAAGAACACGGCGGCCGCCACGAGGAAGAACTGAACAAGGGCCTGGCGGAAAGACGACTGACACCGCGTGAATGCGCCCTTATCCAGACATTCCCCCCCGACTATCCCTTTGTGAATTACCGCAAGGGGACGAAACGGTACGAGGTAAGCCCTTCGGGCGCATACAAGGTTATCGGCAACGCCGTGCCTCCCATACTGGCCTACAACATCGCAAGACGCATTCAAGAAATTTGGAAACTGTTCTTTGACTGATATGGACGACACCTATAACATAATAGCGGTTAGAAAAAGAGACGTTGCGCTTGCCCATCAGATGTTCGACACTCTGATGAGCAAGACCGAAACAATCATGAACCAAAACGCCGAGCGCAACCCTAACGCTTACAGAACCATAACCCCGAGCGATTTGGAAAGATGTTCGGTAGACACAATAAAACAGGCCTGCAACAACACCCCGTTTGATCCTAACGAGGTATTGCTTGTTTCGGGCCATCGATTCCCTGACATCATTGCGGAAAAATACTACGGGATAGAGGTAAAGTCTACCGTTTCCGACACATGGACTTCCACGGGAAGCAGCATTGTAGAGACAACCCGTGTAAAGGACGTGGAAGACATTTACATGCTTTTCGGCAAATTGGGAGGCACAAGACCCGAGTTCAGATGCCGCCCGTATCAAGACGTGCTTTACGACATAGCCGTAACCCACTCTCCCCGTTACATGATTGACATGGAACTGAAACACGGTGAGACCATCTTCTCAAAAATGGGGGTTGAGTACGACGATTTCAGAAAATCAGCCGACAACATCGAAAGGGTACGCCGATATTACCGTGACGAAGCCAAGCGAAAGGGAAAATCCGAAATGCCTTGGTGGATTACTTCGGACAATATAGAAAACGCCCAGTCATTCAACATTCGCCTGTGGTCTACATTGGACGCAGAGGAAAAAGCGGAACTGAAAGCCAAATGCATGATATTGTTCCCCGAAGCCTTATCGCCCAAACCGTCAAGAACGAAATACAACGACATTTCATTGTGGCTTTGCTCCTATAATCAGGTAATCAATCCCTACATCAGAGACTTGTATTCAGCCGGCGGTAAAATAACCCATGTGGACGGCATTAGGCTTGAATCGCCCGTAGCGCAGGTATTCAACGCCATCGTAGAATATTCCGGGAGAGTAAGGGAACTCTTGACTTACCCGTCAAAAGACCTTTTGCAATTAATTGCCGAACACAACCCGGCACTGCTGAAAGACGACAACCTTTTCGAAAATTGGGTGACGCTTTGCTGCCAAATTGCAGGAAGCGAAATACCACTCAGAAAATGGATTGAGACTAAGCCCCGTTTCACATTCTCACGGTAAAAGGACTTCGTTCAAAAAGGACAGGCATCTTTGCCGCAAGTGAAAAGTGAGCCTCAACTGTATCAGAAAGGCGTTAACCAACCAAGCAACACGGATACCAGCTGGACGGAAGTGACGAGTGCTTTGCAGAAGTCAGTAAGCTAAAAGCCCCACTCAGGGCACAGATTGCGGAGCGTTGCCTCCGCAATCCCCAAAATCCACAAAATCCACGCGTTCCTTTTGCCCTTTATCGGGCTTGCAGTAACTTTGCTCGAAAAGAACAGCGCATGCCCAAACAGAACATATCGAACCAGGCAATTAAGAACGACCTTAGATACCTGCGCCTCCTTGCGCGCGACTTCCCCACCATTTCGCAAGTAACCACCGAAATTATCAACCTCGAAGCCATCCTCCACCTGCCGAAGCCCACGGAACACTTCCTGGCCGACCTGCACGGGGAGAACGAAGCCTTCCAGCACGTGCTGCGCAACGCCTCGGGCAACATCAAGCGAAAGGTGAACGAACTCTTCGGGAACACAATGCGCGAAAAGGAGATACGCGACCTTTGCACACTTATATATTACCCCAAGCAGAAGCTTGACCTCGTAAAACAGAACGACACCAACCTTTCGGACTACTACCAGACGACGCTCAACCAGTTGATTGCCGTCTGCCGCAACGTGTCGTCGAAATACACCCGTTCGAAAGTGCGCAAGAGCCTGCCGGGCGAGTTTGCCTATATCATCGAGGAACTGCTCCACGAGAGTACCGACGACCGCAACAAGCAGGCCTACGTGGGCGTGATTATCCAGACCATTATCGGCACGGGGCGCGCCGAGGGTTTCGTAAAAGCCCTTTGCGAACTCATACAGCGGCTGGCCATCGACCAGCTGCACATACTCGGCGACATATTCGACCGCGGACCGGGGGCGCACCTCGTGATGGACACGCTCTGCAACTACCACCACTGGGACATACAGTGGGGCAACCACGACGTACTGTGGATGGGGGCGGCAGCCGGCAACAAGGCGTGTATAGCCAGCGTGTTGCGCCTGTCGTTCCGCTACGCCAACACGCAGACGCTCGAAGAGGGATACGGCATCAACATGGTTCCGCTGGCCACGTTTGCCATGGAGACCTACGGCGACGACCCCTGCACGGTGTTCCTGCCGAAGATTGAGGACGACAACCGCCGCCCGAACGAGAAGACGTTCAAACTCATTGCGCAAATGCACAAGGCGATGGCCGTGGTGCAGTTCAAGCTCGAGGGGCAGCTCTACGCGGCGCATCCCGAATGGGACATGGCCGACCGCCGGCTGCTCGACTTCGTGGACTACAAGAACGGCACTTGCACCCTTGGCGGCAACACCTACGAAATGAACGACCGCTCGTTCCCCACCGTCGACCCGCAAGACCCCTACCGCCTCACTCCCGAGGAGGAAGAGCTGATGGACCACCTGCAACACTCGTTCCTCATCTCCGACCGCCTGCAAAACCACGTGCAGGAACTGTTGCTCCACGGCGGCATGTACGGCGTGTACAACTCGAACCTGCTGTTCCACGCCTCCGTGCCAATGAACGAGGACGGCACGCTGAAAGAAGTGGAAGTGGAGGGACAAATAGCCTCGGGCAAGGAACTGATGGCACGCGTGGAACAGATTATCCGCACCGCCTACGACCAGGAGACCGACCCCATAGAGCGGCAGCGCGCCAACGACTACTTCTGGTACCTTTGGTGCGGCAAGAACTCGCCCCTCTTCGACAAAGACAAAATGGCTACCTTCGAACGCTACTTCATAGCCGACAAGGAAACGCACAAGGAGGAGAAAGGTTTCTACTACACCCTGCGCGAGCGAGAGGACGTGTGCGACAGTCTGCTCAAAGCGTTCGGCGTGAAGGGCAAACACTGCCACATCATCAACGGACACGTGCCTGTACGCGCCGCCAACGGCGAGAATCCCATCAAGGCCAACGGCAAACTGATGGTGATTGACGGCGGTTTCGCAAAAGCCTACCACAACACCACGGGCATTGCCGGATACACGCTTGTTTACCACTCGCGCGGCTTCCAGCTTGTGCAGCACGCCCCGTTCACCTCGACCGACGAAGCCATAAAGAAAGGAACGGACATTCGCTCTACCACGCAAATTGTCGAGATGATGGGCCACCGCGCCATGGTGAACGACACCGACAAAGGCACGGAACTGCGCGAGCAGATAGCCGACCTCGAAAAACTCCTCGTGGCATTCCGCCGGGGCTTCATCAAGGAAATGTAAAGCCCGCGACAATCCAGACACATTCAGAGAAAAACATTCACAACCCTCACCCACATACCCCCATCACGCACATGAAATCGCTCAAAGAACTCTTCCGCATCGGCATCGGGCCATCGTCCTCGCACACCATCGGGCCAAGGCTCGCCGCCGAAACCTACCTGAAACGCCACCCCGAGGCCTTGGGCTTCCGCGTGACGCTCTACGGCAGCCTTGCCGCCACGGGCAAAGGACACCTTACGGACTACGCCATCCAACAGGTTTTGGGCGTGAACCGCACCGATATAATATGGTGCGCCGACACGGTGCTGCCCTTCCACCCCAACGGCATGAAGTTTGAGGCGCGCAACAACGGCAAGGACTTCTACGACGTGTGGACGGTATACAGCGTAGGCGGAGGCGCACTGGTGGAAGAGGGCAAGGAACAGGCCGACACGCCCGACGTGTACGACCTCGACCACCTGTCTGACATTCAGAAGTGGTGCGAGGAGCGCGGCGTGTCGTATTGGGAATACGTGCGCCACTGCGAGGGTTCGGAGATATTCGACTACCTCGAAAAGGTGTGGCACACGATGTGCGAGGCGGTGGAGCGAGGCATTGAGCGTGAGGGCGTGTTGCCCGGCGAACTCAAACTGAGGCGAAAAGCCCCCGACTACTACATTCGCGCCATGGGCTACCCCTCGAACCTTCAATCGCGTGCCCTGGTGTTCGCCTACGCCCTGGCCGTGAGCGAGGAGAACGCCTCGGGCGGCACCATCGTCACCGCCCCCACCTGCGGCGCAAGCGGCGTAGTGCCGGCTGTGCTTTACCACCTGTACAAAACCCGCCAATTCAAGGAGACCCGCATCCTGCACGCCTTGGCCACCGCCGGCATCATCGGCAACATAGCCAAGAGCCGCGCCTCCATCTCGGGAGCCGAGGCCGGATGCCAGGCCGAAGTGGGCGTGGCGTGCGCCATGGCAGCCGCTGCCGCCAACTACCTGTTCGGCGGTTCGCTGGCCACTATTGAGTATGCCGCCGAAATGGGACTTGAACACCACCTCGGCATGACGTGCGACCCCGTTTGCGGACTGGTGCAGATACCCTGCATCGAGCGCAACGCCCACGCCGCCGCCCGCGCCCTCGACGCCAACGTCTACGCCAACCTATCGGACGGGCAGCACCGCATCGTTTACGACAAGACGGTGGAAGTGATGAAACAAACCGGACACGACCTGCCCTCGCTCTACCGCGAAACCTCCGAGGGCGGACTTGCCAAGGAGTACTACAACCAGCAGAAAGGCTCGTAGGAACGGGAGCGGACGGAAAAACCGGCATTCCCTTTCGCCATCCGCGAAAAAGGGATAATTTTGCAAGGGAAAAACAACAACTCACAAATCATAATCGTCATGAAAAAAACAATCCTCGTGACTGGTGGTACAGGCTTCATCGGTTCACACACAACGGTTGAGCTCCAGAACGCCGGCTACAACGTGGTAATCATCGACAACCTGTCGAACTCCAAGGCCGACGTGGTTGACGGCATTGAAAAGATCACAGGCACTCGTCCCGCTTTTGAGCAAGTTGACTGCTGCGACTTCGCAGCCCTTGAAGGCGTTTTCCAGAAATACCCCGACATCACCGGCATCATCCACTTCGCCGCCTCGAAGGCAGTGGGCGAAAGCGTGCAGCTCCCCTTGAAGTACTACGAGAACAACCTGCTCTCGCTCATCAACCTGCTGAAGCTCATGCCCAAGTACGACGTGAAGGGCATCATCTTCTCCTCTTCTTGCACCGTATACGGCCAGCCCGACCCCGAGAACCTGCCCGTTACCGAACAGGCTCCCATCAAGAAGGCAGAAAGCCCCTACGGCAACACGAAGCAGATTAACGAGGAAATCATTCAGGACTACGTGCATAGCGGCGCAAAGATCAGCGCAATCATCCTGCGCTACTTCAACCCCATCGGCTCGCATCCCTCAGGCATCATCGGCGAAATGCCCAACGGCGTTCCCGCCAACCTCATCCCCTACCTCACGCAGACGGCTATGGGCATCCGTCCCTGCCTGAAAGTGTTCGGCGACGACTACGACACTCCCGACGGCTCGTGCATCCGCGACTACATCTACGTGCTTGACCTTGCCAAGGCTCACGTGGCTGCCATGGCGCGCATCGTTGACGACAAGAACACCGACCCCGTTGAGATTTACAACGTAGGTACGGGCAATGGCGTGAGCGTGCTTGAACTGATCAACACGTTTGAGAAGTGCACCGGCGTGAAGCTCAACTACGAGATTGCTCCCCGTCGTGAGGGCGACATCGAAAAGGTATGGGGCAACGTAGACAAGGCCAACAAGGTGCTGGGCTGGAAGGCCGTCCACACACTCGAAGAGGCTCTCTCTTCGGCTTGGAACTGGCAGCAGAAGCTCCGCGAACGCGGCATCATGTAAAAGGCGAGGCAGTGGACTTCAAGTCACGCTAACCCGCAACTACCGAGGAGTTGGGCTACACTCTCGCAAACGCCTTGCGAGGAGCAGCCCAACTCCTCTGCTTTTCGTCACTATCGCCAACGGCACGACACGGCACGTTGGCCGTATTCCCCAACCGCTACAATCCCATGCAACCCTACTACTTACTGAAAGAAGACCTGCTGCGCCGCAACCTTGCCCTTATCAGCGACATCAGCCAGCGAGCCGGCGTGGAGTTTATCCTCGCCTTCAAGGCCTATGCCCTGTGGCGCACGTTCCCCATATTCCGCGAATACATCCGGCACACCACCGCTTCGTCGCCCTACGAAGCACGCCTGGCCTACGAAGAGTTCGGCTCGAAAGCCCACACCTACTCCCCGGCCTACGAGGACGAAACGTTCGGCGACATTGTGCGCTGCTCGTCGCACATCACGTTCAACTCGCTCACGCAGTTCAGCCGTTTCAAGAACCGCGCGCTTGCCGCCGGCACAGACGCTCCCAGTCTGGGGCTGCGCATCAATCCCGAACACAGCGAAATCGAGACCGAACTCTACGACCCCTGCGCCCCCGGCTCGCGCTTCGGCGTGTTGGCCTCGCAACTGCCCGACACGCTGCCCGAAGGAACCGAGGGCTTCCATTGCCACTGCCACTGCGAGAGTTCGGCGGAAGCCCTGGGCCACACGCTCGAATGGATTGAGCGAAAGTTCGGCAAATGGCTCGACCAAGTGGAATGGCTCAACCTTGGCGGCGGACACCTCGTCACTCGCAAGGACTACAACGTGCCGTTGCTTATCGACCTGCTGAAAGACTTCAAGGCAAAGCACCCGGGCCTAAGCCTCATCCTCGAACCCGGTTCCGCCTTTGCGTGGCAGACGGGCGACCTCCACTCCGAAGTAGTGGACATCGTGGAGAACCACGGCATCAAGACGGCCATTCTCAACGTGAGCTTCACCTGCCACATGCCCGACTGCCTCGAAATGCCCTACCACCCCCACGTGCAAGGGGCGGAGACGATTGAGGATGCCAGTGAGCGAGGCGTAGAGACGGACGACTGCATCTATCGCCTCGGCGGCAACAGTTGCCTGAGCGGCGACTACATGGGTTGCTGGAAGTTCGCAAAGCCGCTCCGTGTGGGCGACGAAGTGGTGTTCGACGACATGATCCACTACACCACAGTAAAGACCAATATGTTCAACGGCATCCACCACCCCGCGCTCAAAATAGAACATTCTGACGGCACTGTGGAAACCCTTCGCCAATACGCCTACGAGGACTACCGCGACCGTATGGACTGACGCTTTATCCGCGTCCGCAAAAACGAACGAGTACACCTATTATATATATAGCCTATGCCATCCCCTTTGTTACTCCCCGCCAAAATGCCCTGCGCCCAATGTCTTGAGGCGGAAAAATTCTCCCTGCACGACTGGCGCAAGGTGCAGGCCGATAAGCGTGTTCTGTTCCTAAACCTCATGCCGCAAAAGGAGGTTACGGAACTCGACATTGCCCGCACCATCGCAATGGCTTCCGACTGCACCGTGCAGTTGCTCCCCATGAAGATTGCCGGGCAGGAGTACAAAAACACGACAGCCGAACACATGGAGGCTTGTTACCTCGACTTTGAGGAGTATGCCGACGGTTCCTTCACGCACTTCATCGTGACGGGTGCGCCGCTCGAGCAAATACCGTTCGAGGACGTGCGCTACTGGCCTCAGCTGCAGCGCATCATGCGCTGGGCCGACACCCACGTACGGCACACACTCTACATTTGCTGGGGGGCGCAAGCAGGCTTGTACGAGTTCTACGGCATTCAGAAGCACGCACTGCCGAGCAAGATGTTTGGCATTTTCCGGCAAGAGGTGCTTGTGCCGGAATCTCCGCTCATGCAGGGACTTAGCCCGTGGTTTCTCATGCCCAACTCGCGCCACACGGAAGTGACTGCCGAGGAGATTGCCCTCCACGCCGACGAGGGCTTGCAGCTGCTCGCCCATAGCGACAAGAGCGGTGTGGGAGTGGTGGCTACGACCGACTGCAAACGCACGTTCATCGTGGGACACCTCGAATACGAGCCTTTCACGCTCCACAACGAGTATCACCGCGACCTCAGCAAGAACCTCCCCATCGAGCCGCCCGTCAACTATTACGCCCCCGACGGCACAGTGCGCTACTCATGGCAGGGAAGCGCACGGCAGTTCTACGCCAACTGGCTCGGTCTCTGACACGTTCCCTTGCAAAACGCTGCAACGGCAAAAAGTTTCCGTGTTACAGGCACGTACTAAACGGGATGTTGTAACTTTGCGCCGACAACCCCTCAGTGTTCCCCTCATGCCGCAAGGCATATCGTCGTTTCATTGATGAAGAAAGCACACATTATATATATAATAGGTCTATGCCTTGCCTTTACTGCCCTTTGGAGCTGCGGAAGCGCGGAAAAGTCGATTAGGCAGGGCGATGCGGCCTTGGCTCTGGGGGAATACGCCGAAGCGGCCGGACAATACAAGCGGGCCTACGGGCAAACGCCGCCCAAAGACAAGGCACGACGCGGCTTCATCGCCTACAAGATGGGCGATGCCTACTGCCGCTACGGCAACACGTCGCGCGCACTGAGCGCATTCCAAAACGCGGCACGCTACAACTACACAGACACGCTCACCCTCTTGCGCATTGGCGACTTGCAGCGAATGCAAGGCAACTACAAGGGGGCGCAAACAGCCTACGAAACTTTCCTCGACTCTTTTCCCGGAAACGCCGACGCCGAACGCGGTTTGGCGAGCAGCCTTGCGGCTACTGCCGTCAAAAAGGCGGGCTCTGCCTACACCGTCAAACTGAGTTCGCTGCTTAGCGGCACACGTTCCGACTACTGCCCCGCCTATATGGGGCAGGAAGCCCAACAGCTCTACTTCTCCTCTACACGCCCTCAGGCAAAGGGCGACGTGAGCGGCATCACCGCCACGAAGAACGGCGACATCTTCTTCGTCAAGAAGGACGAAAAAGGTAAATGGAAAGCCGCCGAAGCAGTGGAGGGCGAAATCAACACCGAATACGACGAAGGGGCTTGCTGCTTCACGCCTGACGGCAAGACTATGTACCTCACCGTTTGCCGCACCGACCCCTCGTATCCCCGTTACGCCGAGATATGGACTTCGCAGCGCACTGACGCCAAGTGGGGCAAGCCCACGCAACTGACCATTTCGCAAGACACGCTCTCGTCGTTTGCCCATCCCGCGGTGTCGGCCGACGGACGATGGCTCTACTTCACATCCGACATGCCGGGCGGACAAGGAGGCTACGACATCTGGCGAGTGGAACTGGGCGGCGGACATGGTCTTGGCATTCTCGAAAATTTAGGTCCGGACATCAATACGCCGGGCAACGACTGTTTCCCCACCATCCGGGCTAACGGCGAACTCTACTTCTCGTCGGACAGCCGCGACAACAGTCTCGGCGGACTGGACCTCTACAAAGCCGTGGAGGACACTGTGGCTCATCGTTGGACTGTAACGCACCTGCCCTACCCCATGAACTCGCAGGGCGACGACTTCGGCATGACGTTCGAGGGGCTGCACAACCGCGGCTTCTTCTCGTCGAACCGCTCTACCGGCGGACGGGGATGGGACAAGATCTACGAGTTTTCCTACCCCGAAGTGCTGCAAACGGTAAAAGGCTGGGTCTACGAGCAGGACGGCTACGAGTTGCCCAAGGCGCAAGTGTACATGGTGGGGAGTGACGGCACAAACGAAAAGGTGAGCGTGCTTTCGGACGGATCGTTCGAAAAAGCCCTCTCGCCCGGCGTGAGCTACCTTTTCCTCGCCACCTGCCAAGGCTACCTCAACGTGCGCAACGAACTGAAAGCCGACACGGCTGAAGTGGAAAGGCAACATGTGCTGCAATTTCCCCTGCCGAGCATCAGTTCGCCGGTGCTGGTGCGCAACGTCTTCTACGAGTTCGACAAGTCGGACCTCACGGAGAACTCCACCGAGGCTCTCGACCGCCTTGTCAATATGCTCAAGGAGAACCCCAACGTGACCATTGAACTTTCCGCCCACTGCGACTACCGAGGCAACGCCGAATACAACCAAAAGCTCTCACAGCGACGGGCTGAGAGCGTGGTGCGCTACCTGACCGAACACGGCATTGCCGCCGACCGGCTCACGGCCAAGGGTTACGGAAAGGAGGTGCCGAAGACCGTCAACAAAAAACTTACCGAGACCTACCCATTCCTGCACGAGGGCGACACGCTGAGCGTACCCTACATCCTGAAACTGCCCAAGGAGCAGCAGGAGGTTTGCAACGCCCTGAACCGCCGCACGGAGTTCCGCGTACTGCGCACCACCTACGGGCTGTTCGACGAAAAGGGCAACCTGCGCCCCGAGGCACTGCGCAAACCCGAAAACGACTGACGGGGAAATCATCCCCTACCTATAAGGAGAACAAACCAATCATGCTGATAACGAAATTTCTCAACGCCTTCGGGCGTTACCTAATCCTGATGGGACGCACGTTTTCGCGTCCCGAACGCACCCGTATGTTCTGGAAACAGTACGTCAAAGAGATGGTGCAACTGGGTGTCGACTCCATCGGCATCGTGCTGCTCATTTCCTTCTTCATCGGCGCGGTAATCTGCATCCAAATCAAGTTGAACATTCAAAGCCCGTGGATGCCGCTTTGGGTGTCGGGCTACGTCACGCGCGAAATCATGCTCCTTGAGTTCTCGTCAAGCATCATGTGCCTTATCCTTTCGGGTAAGGTGGGTTCGAACATCGCCTCCGAACTCGGGACGATGCGCACTACGCAACAGATTGACGCACTCGAAATTATGGGAGTCAACCCTGCATCGTTCCTTATCCTCCCGAAGATTGCCGGACTTGTCACGCTGATGCCTCTGCTTGTGGTGTTCAGCACATTCAGCGGCATCATCGGCGCCTACGCCACAGCTTTCGTCGGGCATATCATCACGCCCTCCGACCTCACCGCCGGCCTGCAGCACTCGTTCACGCAGTGGTTCTTCTGGATGGGCGTCATCAAGTCGCTCTTCTTCGCGTTCATCATCGCGAGCGTGTCCTCGTTCTACGGCTACAACGTCGAGGGCGGAAGCATTGAGGTGGGCAAAGCCAGCACCAACGCAGTGGTTTCCTGCTCTATGCTCATTCTCTTCTCCGACCTGTTCCTCACACAATTACTCTCATGATCGAAATCAAAGACCTCCATAAATCGTTCGACGGGCGCGAGGTGCTGAAAGGCATATCCTCGGTGTTCCACAGCGGACAGACCAACCTCATCATCGGACAGAGCGGCTCGGGCAAGACGGTTCTCATCAAAAACATCGTGGGGCTTTTTGAGCCCACACAGGGCGACGTGCTTTACGACGGACGCAGTTTCATGCTTATGTCGAAAAAGGAACGCGCCCTGCTGCGCCGCGAAATGGGCATGATATTCCAGAGCGCAGCCCTCTTCGACTCCATGAGCGTACTCGAAAACGTGATGTTCCCCCTCGACATGTTCTCCAACGACAGCTACAAGGACCGCGTGCGCCGCGCCAAGTTCTGCCTCGAACGTGTCAACCTGCTCGAAGCGGACACGAAGTACCCCGGCGAGATTTCGGGCGGCATGCAAAAGCGCGTCGCCATAGCCCGCGCCATCGCCCTCAACCCCAAATATCTCTTCTGCGACGAACCCAACTCCGGACTCGACCCGAAAACGTCGCTCGTCATCGACGAACTGATTCACGACATCACCAAGGAGTTCAACACAACAACCATCATCAACACGCACGACATGAACTCCGTGATGGGCATCGGCGAACACATCCTCTACATCTACCAGGGCCACAACGAGTGGGAAGGCACGAAGGACGACGTGATGAGTTCTACCAACGAAAAGCTCAATAGTTTTATCTTCGCCTCCGACCTCTTCCGCAAGGTAAAGGAAGTGGAGGAAGAGGAAATGAAGAAGTGACACAATCAGGAACGTTCTTCCTCAAACGCCGCAAAGTGTTCGAGGGAGAACGTTTCTTATGGCACATTGCCGGCAAGCCACGTCCCCAACTTGCATAAATCTATAAACGCGGCGCATACGTAGCAAATAGACACAAATACAAAGAAAAAGCGACATTATTTCAGCGAACAACCATTTTAGGCTTTCAAAATCGTAGATTTCCAAGCATAAATTAGTATTTTTGCAAGCAATAACAAAACAAAAGACAGCATATTCATAGTATCGCACGCCCCAGACTGCCGCAGTGCAAGCGCGAAGCGATATTCTAAAGAAGGACATTATGCAATTAGTGAACAGACTTAACGAAGGACTTTACCAGGCCGAAAACGAACACGATGCCTGCGGTGTCGGAATGATTGTCAACATTCACGGCGGCAAGAGCCACGAGCTTGTTGACTCGGCGCTGAAAGTACTCGAAAACATGAAGCACCGCGGTGCCGAAGGAGCCGACAACAAGACGGGCGACGGCGCGGGCATTCTTCTTCAAATCCCCCACGAATTTATTTTGTTGCAAGGCATTCCCGTTCCCGAAAAGGGACACTACGGGACTGGTCTTGTTTTTTTGCCTAAGGACGAAGCGCAGCAAGGCGAAATACTCCGCGTATTCATCGAAGAGGTGGAGCGCGAGGGCCTCACGCTGATGCACCTGCGCGCCGTTCCTACCAACTCCGACATCCTCGGCAAGGATGCCTTGGCCACCGAACCGGCTGTGAAGCAGGTGTTCATCACCGGCGGCACGCCCGAGGAACTCGAGCGCAAGCTCTACATCATCCGCAAGAAGGTAGAGAACCGCATAAGCAACAAGGATTTCTACATCTGTTCACTGTCCTCCAAGAACATTGTCTACAAGGGTATGCTCTCGTCCACGCAGTTGCGCGACTACTACCCCGACCTCACGCAGCCCTACTTCACGAGCGGCTTGGCCATTGTCCACTCCCGTTTCTCTACAAACACGTTCCCCACGTGGGGCTTGGCGCAGCCGTTCCGTCTGCTCGCCCACAACGGCGAAATCAACACCATCCGCGGCAACCGCGCATGGATGGAGGCCCGCGAGTCGGTACTGTCCACCAAGGCACTGGGCGACGTAAAGGACATTCGCCCCATCATACAGCCCAACATGAGCGACTCGGCCTCGCTCGACAACGTGCTTGAGTTCATGGTCATGTCGGGCCTGAGCCTTCCGCACGCCATGGCAATGCTCGTGCCGGAGAGTTTCAACGACAAAAACCCCATCTCGGAAGACCTCAAAGCGTTCTACGAATACCACTCCATTCTCATGGAGCCGTGGGACGGTCCTGCCGCCCTGCTCTTCAGCGACGGCCGCTACGCCGGCGGTATGCTCGACCGCAACGGCCTTCGCCCGGCCCGCTACCTCATCACCAAGAACGATACAATGGTGGTAGCCTCCGAAGCCGGCGTTATCAGTTTCGAGGCATCCGACATCAAGGAGAAGGGACGTTTGCAGCCTGGCAAAATCCTGCTCATCGACACGCAAGAGGGACGCATCTACTACGACGGCGAACTCAAAGCGCAGCTCGCCGCCGCCAACCCCTACCGCCAGTGGCTCGCCACCAACCGCATTGAACTCGACACGCTCAAGAGCGGCCGCAAGGTAGAGAACTCCGTGACTGACTTCGACAAGCGTCTGCGCGCCTTTGGCTTCACCCGCGAGGACGTGGAGCGCACTATCGCCCCCATGGCCACCAAAGGCAGCGAGCCTATTGCCTCAATGGGAAACGACACGCCGCTCGCCGTACTGTCGGACCGTCCGCAAAGCCTTTTCAACTATTTCCGCCAACAGTTCGCGCAGGTTACTAACCCTGCCATCGACCCTATACGCGAGGAACTGGTGATGTCGCTCACGGAGTACGTGGGCGCAGTGGGCATGAACATCCTCTCGCCCAACGAGAGCCATTGCAAAATGGTGCGTCTGCCCGAGCCTATCCTCACCAACCGTCAGCTCGACATTCTCTGCAACATCCGCTACAAGGGCTTCAACACGGTCAAGCTCCCCATGGTCTTCGAGTCCGCTAAGGGCGAACAGGGCTTGAAGGAGGCTCTCGACAACCTCTGCCACTTGGCTGAACAGAGCGTCAACGACGGCGTAAACTACATCATCCTCTCCGACCGCGGCGTTGACGAAACGCACGCCGCCATTCCCTCGCTGCTCGCAGTCAGCGCGGTTCACCACTACCTTATCTCCGTACAGAAGCGCATGGAGACCGCCCTCGTTGTTGAGAGCGGCGAGACGCGCGAAGTGATGCACGCCGCCCTGCTCATCGGCTACGGCGCAAGCGCAATCAACCCCTATATGTCGTTCGCCGTACTCGACGACCTTGTGAAGCGCGGCGAGGTACAGATGAACTACGAGACGGCTGAGAAGAACTATATCAAAGCCATCTGCAAGGGCTTGTACAAGATTCTGTCGAAGATGGGTATCAGCACGCTGCGTTCTTACCGCGGCGCGAAGATATTCGAGGCCATCGGCCTGAGCGACGAACTGCTCAACACGTACTTCGGCACGGGTTCAAGCACCATCGGCGGCGTTCACCTGGTGCAGGTGGCCCGCGACTACATCAGGTTCCACGACGAGGGCTATGCCCCCGACTACGACGAGCGACAGCTCAACGGACTGCTGCCCTACGCCGGACTGTTCAGCTACCGCAAGAACGGCGAGAAGCACGCCTGGAACCCCGAGACTATTTCGACGCTGCAACTGGCCACGCGCTTGGGCAGCTACAAGAAGTTCAAGGAGTTCACCTCGCTCGTGGACAATAAACCCGCTCCCATCTTCCTCCGCGACTTCTTCGAGTTTAAGAAGAACCCCATCCCCGTCGACGAGGTTGAGTCGGTTGACGACATCGTGAAGCACTTCGTAACGGGTGCCATGTCGTTCGGCGCAATCAGCAAGGAAGCCCACGAGGCACTTGCCCTTGCCATGAACAAACTCGGCACACGCAGCAACACGGGCGAAGGCGGCGAAGACAGCGAACGCTTCCACGAGGAGTTCGACGGCATTTCGCTTTGCAGCAAGACGAAGCAGATTGCCTCGGGCCGCTTCGGTGTCACCACGGAATACCTCGTCAACGCCGAGGAAATACAGATTAAGGTTGCCCAGGGCGCAAAGCCCGGCGAGGGCGGCCAGCTCCCGGGCTACAAGGTGAACAAAATCATCGCCAAGACTCGCCACTCCATTCCCGGCATCTCGCTCATCTCTCCCCCGCCCCACCACGACATCTACTCTATTGAGGACCTGGCTCAGCTCATCTTCGACTTGAAGAACGTCAACCCCAAGGCAAAGATCAGCGTGAAACTTGTGGCCGAAAGCGGCGTGGGAACCATCGCCGCCGGTGTGGCTAAGGCCAAGGCCGATCTCATTGTCATCTCTGGTGCCGAGGGCGGCACGGGCGCTTCGCCCGCCTCGTCGATGCGCTACGCCGGCATATCGCCCGAAATCGGACTGTCGGAAACACAACAGACGCTCGTCCTCAACGGACTGCGCGGACAGGTGCGCCTCCAGACCGACGGCCAAATCAAGACGGGCCGCGACATCATCTCCATGGCTCTGCTCGGAGCGGAGGAATTCGCTTTCGGCACAACGGTGCTCATCGTGCTGGGCTGCGTCATGATGCGCAAGTGCCACGCCAACACCTGCCCTGTGGGCGTTGCCACTCAGAATCCCGAACTGCGCGAGCATTTCCGCGGTCACTACGAATATGTGGTGAACTACTTCCGCTTCCTCGCCGAGGAGGTGCGCGAATATCTCGCCGAGATGGGCTTCCGCCATTTCAACGACATCGTGGGCCGCACGGATCTCATCACGCTCAACCAGCCCGCCGACGGTTCGAAGAAGTCTACGCTCGACTTCTCGCGACTGCTCCACAAGGTTGACAGCGACGCGGCCATCCACCACGTCACGGAGCAGCACCACGCCATCGACACCGTGCTCGACCAGTCCATCCTCAAAGCGGCTGCCGACGCCATCGACAACCAAAAGGAGGTTTCGCTCGAATACTCCATCTCCAACACCGACCGCTCAGCGGGCGCAATGCTCTCGGGTGCGGTGGCTGCCAAATACGGCCACGCCGGCTTGCCCGACGAGACAATCAACATCAAGTTCAAGGGTTCAGCCGGACAGAGTTTCGGCGCGTTCCTCACGCACGGCATCAACTTCAAGCTCGAAGGCGAGGCCAACGACTACCTTGGCAAGGCTCTGAGCGGCGGCCGCATCTCGGTGATGCCGCCCGTGCGCTCCAACTTCAACGCCGAGGACAACACCATCGCCGGCAACACGCTCCTATACGGCGCAACAAGCGGCGAGGTTTACATCAACGGCAAGGCGGGCGAGCGTTTCGCCGTGCGCAACTCGGGCGCGATTGCCGTGGTTGAGGGCGTGGGCGACCACTGCTGCGAGTACATGACCGGCGGACGCGTCGTGGTGCTTGGCGAAACGGGACGCAACTTCGCGGCCGGCATGAGCGGCGGCGTGGCTTACGTCTGGGACAAGAACCACAACTTCGACTACTTCTGCAACATGGAGATGGTTGAACTCTCCCTCATCGAGGACTCTGCCTCGCGCAAGGAACTGCACGAACTCGTGCGCCAGCACTACCTCTATACGGGTTCGCAACTGGCACGCACCATGCTCGACGACTGGAACCGCTACATCGACGACTTCATCCAGGTAACGCCTATCGAATACAAGCGCGTGCTGGCCGAGGAACAGATGCGCAAGCTTCAGCAGAAAATCGCCGAGGTGCAAAGAGACTTCTAACAACTACTATTCCTGAACTTACGTCCGGGCAAAGGGCTGCCGCAGGTTTCTCCGTGAGAAACAGCGGCTGCCGCCCGGCACTCAATAAACACGAACAACACCATGGGAGATCCTAAAGCATTTCTCACAATTCCCCGCCGCGAGGCCGGCTACCGCCCCGTACACGAACGCGTGGCCGACTTCGGCGAGGTGGAACAAACTCTCAATAACAGCGACCGCCGGCTGCAAGCTTCGCGCTGCATGGACTGCGGCGTGCCTTTCTGCCACTGGGCCTGCCCCCTCGGCAACCGCCCCCCCGAATTTCAGGATGCCATCTTCAAGGGCGAATGGAAGACGGCGTACGACATACTCTCAGGCACAAACGACTTCCCCGAGTTCACGGGCCGCGTCTGCCCCGCCTTGTGCGAGAAGAGCTGCGTCCTGAAACTCTCAATGGACGCGCCCGTCACCGTACGCGAGGACGAATGCTCCATCATCGAGAACGCCTTCCGCGAGGGTTTCGTTGAGCCTCAGTCCTACCCCCGCAAGGGCAAGAAAGTGGCCGTCATCGGTTCGGGTCCTGCGGGCCTGGCAGCCGCCAACCAGCTCAACAAGCGCGGCTACGACGTGACGGTGTTCGAAAAGGACGAATACGTAGGCGGTCTGCTCCGCTTCGGCATCCCCAACTTCAAACTGCAAAAAACGGTCATCGACCGCCGCATAAAGGTGATGGAGGCCGAGGGTATCGTGTTCAAGACGAACACAACCGTCGACGTGACCAAGCTCCCCGATGGCTTCGACGCATACTGCGTCTGCACCGGAACGCCCACTGCGCGCGACCTCAAAGTGCCCGGCCGTGAACTCAAAGGCGTTCACTTCGCTCTCGAACTCCTCGGCCAGCAAAACCGCGTACTCGCCGGCCAGGCCGTGACCGACAAGGACCGCATCACGGCCAAGGGCAAGCACGTGCTTGTAATCGGCGGCGGCGACACGGGTTCCGACTGCATCGGCACGTCCAACCGCCAAGGCGCAAAGAGCGTCACGCAGATTGAAATCATGCCCAAGCCGCCCGTAGGCTCCAACCCCAACACGCCCTGGCCGCAGTGGCCCGTGGTTTTGAAGACATCTTCAAGCCACGAGGAAGGCTGCGAGCGCCGCTGGCTGCTCACCACCAACAAGTTCATCGGCACAAAGGACGGCAAAGTGTCAGCAGCCGAGGTCGAGGAAGTTGAGTGGAAGCCCAATCCCGAGGGCGGCCGCCCCATCATGGTGCCGACGGGCAAGAAGGAGACCATCAAGTGCGACATCGTCTTCCTTGCCATGGGCTTCCTCCGTCCCGAGCAGCCCAAGTTTGCCGACAACGTGTTCGTAGCCGGCGACGCCGCCACAGGCGCAAGCCTCGTAGTGCGCTGCATAGCCGGCGGCCGCAAAGCCGCCAAGGACATCGACGCCTACCTCTCCGCCAAGTAATCGGCGAATAGGCCAAACAATCAAAGCGGACAAATTCCGCCAAACATAATCGCTGCTCCAAGAAAAGAGCCGAAAGGCCTCCCTTCTTGGAGCAGTGCTTTTTCGTGGTCCACAATACACTGAATGCGCATCACCACTTGTTGCTCTTTGCTCATCATTTGCTGCATGGTTTGCGAAGTTGAGCGTCCACTACTCGAGAAACTGCTGCGCAAGGGGGTGTTTGCCTTTGTCATCTCCACTTGCTGCTGCTTCCAATCGCTGAAGGTGTCGTTCATTTGTTTTTGCTCCGCCTCCGTTAGTTGCAATCGGATAAGTTGCTCGCTCAATCTCGTCATCTCTCGTTCGCTTGTCCATTTTTCCAGAGTAGTGTCGGGAAATCCCACATAACACAACCATTGCCCCAAGCCCTTGAAGTAGCGCGTTGTAACCTTAAACGAATTTACATACGCACACAAAGCGAAAGCGCTCTGCTCATAGGCTCGCCAAAACAAGCCTTCGCGCACTAAGAGGATGGCGTGTTTCTGTTTTGCTTTGGCTGTGTGTTGTAGGATTTCACTTATACCCATATTGACAATGCGATTTTTCAAAAATTTTTCGAGCGCCTACGGCGCTAAGGGGCGCCTTTACTTCTCAACCATATTAGAATTGGAGTAAGGCTTATTTTTTTAAGTTTTAAAGGCGTCTTCGACGCAAGAAGAGCGATAAATCGCTCTATAGATGTGCAGTCGCACATCTATGGTTCTGCGACGGGGCGAACGGG
>CAVGTD010000039.1:0-20686 GCA_963632215.1 Clostridiales bacterium | reverse complement strand
CCGACACGAACAAAGCCCTGCAAGAGGTGCAGACCATGGCCTACACAAAGGACGAACTCGCCGCCTACGAGGACTTTTGGGACCGCATGGGCGCGGACCGTCTGCTCTTTGTAGACACCGCGAGGATAAATTTTGCCCAGGGGCGCGAAGAGGGACTTGAAGAGGGAATTGCCAAAGGACGTTCTGAAGGCGAAACTAACAAAGCCCTCAAAATAGCCCAGGCAATGCTTGCGAAAGGCTTGGACGCTGAAACAATTGCGGAACTGACAGAGTTGCCCATTGACGAAGTACGCAAGCTCAAATAAGCATAGCTCACCGGAACAAACGAGGCGGACACACTGAACACCGTGCGCAAACCTCGGAATAGAGAAAAGCCCAAGGCTCTCTTCCACATTGGAATGAGCCTTGGGCTTTTTGTTGCGGTTTTTGTCAAGCGACGAACTTGCGCCGAGAGTATGCGGCTACTACAAATCGGGGAAGGGCAATTGCGGCTCGCACACGCCGCCAAACGTGCGGCGGTGGTAGGGCGTAATGCCGTGGTTGAGAATGCCCAAGCGATGTTCCTTTGTGGGGTAGCCAGCGTTCCTGTCCCAACCGTAGTAGGGATATTCCTCGTGGAGTTGGCGCATATAGTCGTCGCGGTAGGTCTTTGCGAGGATGGATGCTGCGGCTATGCTGAGGTACTTGCCGTCGCCCTTTACGATAGTGGTGTAAGGCGTGGTGCCGTAGGGCTTAAAACGATTGCCGTCTACGATTACGAACTCCGGGCGGAGTGTCAGTTGTTCCAAGGCGCGGTGCATGGCGAGGATAGAGGCGTTGAGGATGTTTATGCGGTCTATCTCCTCGGGCGTGACCACGCCCACCGCCCACGCAAGGGCTTCGCGCTCAATCACCTCGCGCAGGGCGTAGCGTTTCTTAGCTGATAGTTGTTTGGAGTCGTTGAGAGCGGCGTTGGTATAGTCGGCAGGGAATATCACCGCCGCCGCATAGACGCTGCCCGCCAAACAGCCGCGACCGGCTTCGTCGCAGCCGGCTTCTACAAGTCCCTCAGTGTTGTAAACGGACGACAGCATAAGGCTCAAAACATTTTGCGTACACGATCAATCCCCGCCACGAGCGAGTCCACTTCCTCACGGGTGTTGTAGAGGGCAAACGAGGCGCGTGCCATTCCCTCGACGCCGCAACGCTCCATGAGCGGCTGCGCACAGTGGTGTCCCGTGCGGATGGCTATGCCAAGGCGGTCGAGGAGCGTGCCGAGGTCGAGCGGATGAATGTCGCCCACGTTGAACGACACCACGGCATCCTTGCCGTTGGCAGTGCCGTAAAGGCGCATTCCCGGAATGAGGCTCATCTGCTCCATGGCATACTGCGTTAGCCCGTGTTCGTGCGCCTGAATGTTGTCCATGCCAAGACGGCCGACATAGTCCAGCGCCACGGCAAGGGCGTGACTGCCCACGTAGTCGGGCGTGCCGGCTTCGAACTTGAAGGGAAGACGTTCGTAAGTGGTCTTGTCGAACGTGACGCGCGCAATCATCTCGCCGCCGCCCTGATAGGGAGGCATCTGTTCGAGGAGTTCCTCACGGCCGTAAAGCACGCCGATGCCGGTAGGTCCGTACACCTTGTGACCGCTGAACACGAGGAAGTCGCAATTGAGTTCCTGCACATCGACCTTAAAGTGAGGCACGCTCTGCGCACCGTCTACGAGGAACTTCGCCCCGTGTGCGTGCGCCACCTCAGCCATCTGCTTCACGGGGTTGACCGTCCCCAGCACGTTGCTCACGTGGGCGGCGCAGACGAGTTTTGTGCGAGAGGTAAAGAGGCGTTTGTAAGCGTCGAGGTCGAGTACTCCCTCATCGTTCATCGGCACCACGCGAAGCACGATTCCCTTGCGGTCGCGAAGGAGTTGCCAAGGCACAATGTTGCTGTGGTGTTCCATGACGGTAAGGATTACCTCGTCGCCCTCGTGGAGGAACGCCTCGCCAAACGACGTAGCCACGAGATTGAGGCTCTCCGTCGTGCCGCGCGTAAAGACAATTTCGCTCGTGCTGCGGGCGTTGATGAAATTGCGCACCCGTTCACGCGCTGCTTCGTGCAGGTCGGTGGCCTGCTGAGACAGGAAATGCACTCCGCGGTGCACGTTGGCGTTCACCGAGTAGTATTCGTCGGTGATTGCCTCCACCACGCAACGCGGCTTCTGCGTAGTGGCCGCATTGTCGAGGTAAACGAGCGGGCGTTTGTACACCTCGCGTTCAAGTATGGGGAAATCCTTGCGGACAAGGTCTATGCTGTACATCAGTCTATTTCGTTGGAATGTGTTCTGTTCCTCGTGCGTGGGACAAATCTATTTCTTTGCGCATCCCCGGCAGCCTTGGCAGCTCTCGCCAAGTTCGCCCCGGAAACGCTTCTCCACGAGGTGTGAAAGACGGTCGTGCAGGTGGTCAATTTCCACGTGGCGCAACACGTCGTTGATAAAGGCGTGCTGAAGCAGCAGTTTGGCTTCGTCCTCGGGGATGCCTCGCTGACGCATATAGAAGAGCGCGCCCTCGTCGAGCTTGCCGATAGACGAGCCGTGGTTGCACTTCACGTCGTCGGCGTAGATTTCGAGCATCGGTTGCGAAAAGGCTCGTGCCGTAGGTGTGGCGCAAATGTTAGCGTTGGTCTGCTGCGAGACCGTCTGCTGCGCGCCCGGCGCTACGTATACCTTTCCGGCGAACGCGCCCACGCTCTTTCCGTCGAGTACATACTTATAGAGCATATCGCTGTTGCACTTCGGCGCAATGTGTTCCACGAGGATATTGTTGTCCACGTGCTGGCTGCCGTCGGCTATCACCGCACCGTAGAGTTCGGCGACAGACCCTTCGCCGCGCAAGCGCACGTCGAGACGGTTGCGGCTCTTGCCGCAGGTAAGCGTCACGGCATCGTAGCTCAGACGGCTGTGAGCCGCCTGCTCCACATAGAGCGTGGAGAAACGCGTCGTCTGTTCGTTGGTCTCCTCAATGCTGTAAAGGCTAAGCTGGGCATTGTCGGCCACGTAGGCTTCGATAACCTGCGTGGTGAGGCACTTGCGCTTGCCCTCGGCGTGGTCGCAAAGCAGCACCGCGCCTTTCGCCCCTTCCTCGGCCACGATGAGGATGCGGCGCACGCTCATCATGTCGACCGACGCAGCGGCTACGTTGACTATCTGTATGGGATTTTTGAGTTCTGCGCCGGCGGGCAGAAAAACGAGCAGTCCGTCCTCGGCAAGGAGAGTGTTGAGCAGCGTTACGCCGTCGTGCCCCGACCGGAAGTCACGGTCGGCAGCGGCGGCTTTGTGGTAGTACTTTTCAAGCCATTCGGGGTGGCTCTTCGCCACGTGGCTGAACGAGTCGACTACTACTCCCTGCGGCAACAGCGACTTTGTTTGCTGGGGTGCTTCGAAGGGCGTGTCGTTCACTACGAAGAAGAGCGACGTGCTGAGGTTCGGCACATTGCATTTGAAAGCCTCGTAGGGATTTACGTCGGGCTGCAACCGCCGTAGGTTGAGGGCGAAGTCGGGGGCGAAAGCCTCAGCAGCGTCGGTGTACTTGTAGCGTTCCGTACGCATGGTGGGCAGCCCCTGCTCGCCGAGCAACTGGGCGGCCTCTTCGCGACGGGCGTTCAGAGCCTCGGGGCTGTGCGCCTCAAACAAGGCTTTGTGCTGGCGGTAAAGGTCAATGTATTGTCTCTCGCTGTTCATAGTGACTTACTCCTCCACGCTGTTAACAATCCAGTCAAAGCCTTTCTCCTCGATTTCGTAGCCCAAGGCGGCCGTGCCGTCCTTGACCACGCGCCCTTTCACAAGCACATGGACGAAGTCGGGCTTCAAGTAGTCGAGCATACGCTGGTAGTGGGTGATGACCATGGCACTCGTCTTGTCCGTGCGGAGCATATTGAAGCCCTCGGCCACAATGCGCAAGGCATCCACGTCGAGTCCGGAGTCGGTCTCGTCGAGGATGGAGAATTTGGGTTCAAGCACGGCCATCTGGAATATTTCGTTGCGCTTGCGTTCGCCGCCCGAGAAGCCCTCGTTCACGCCGCGGCTCATAAAGTGAGCGTCGAGTCCCACAAGTTTACGTTTCTCTTTGAGCAGTTTAAGGAACTCGCCGGCCGGTATGGGGTCTTCGCCGAAATATTTGCGTTTGGCGTTGAGCGCGGCACGCATAAAGTTGGTCATCGAAACGCCGGGGATTTCCGTGGGGGCTTGGAACGACATGAAAATGCCCTCGTGCGAGCGGTCTTCGGGCGAGAGAGCCAGCAGGTCCTTGCCGTTGAACAGCACTTCGCCCTCGGTCACTTCGTATTTGGGATTGCCTACAAGCACGTTGCTCAGCGTGCTTTTTCCCGAGCCGTTGGGTCCCATAAGCACGTGCACTTCGCCGTCGCGGATAGTGAGGTTCACGCCGCGCAGGATTTCCTTTCCTTCAACCGAGGCGTGCAGGTTTTTTATTTCAAGCATGGATTGTGTCCTTTAACATAGGGGAGGGCGTATCGGCCGCCGCTCCCGTGGTGTGTTTCGTGTTCTCTAATGGTGAGCAAAGTTAGCAAAAAAGGCAATGCCCATGGCCAAGCCTTGCCGTTACTCTCCCTTGCCGACCGTAACGGCTTCCAATTTGCCGTTGTTCACCGCAAGGCGGTACGTTGCGCCTTTCTTCGTCTGAAATTCAAGCTGCTGGTCGCCGTAGCGCACGCGGCACGTTTCGCCTGAGCCGGACGTGATGCGAGCCTCTTGCAACCGACCGCCCTGCCACGTGATGTCCACGCCGAAATTGCCGCGCGCCCGCAGGCCCTTGATGCTGCCGCTCTGCCAGGCGTCGGGCAGGGAGGGCAACAGGTCTATGCAACCGGCATGGCTTTGCAGGAGCATTTCCGTCACGCCCGACGTACCGCCGAAGTTGCCGTCGATTTGGAAGGGCGGATGCACGTCCCACAGGTTGTCGGCCGTGCCGTTTTTGAGCAGGTTGCCGTATAATATATAGGAGTGGTTGCCGTCGTGCAGGCGCGCCCACTGATTGAGTTTCCAGCCCATGCTCCATCCCGTAGCGCCATCGCCGCGGTGTTCCAGCACCACGCGGGCGGCTTTGGCCAGTGTGGGAGTGGTGAGGGGCGATATGCTGCTGCCGGGGTGAAGCCCGTAGAGGTGGTTCACGTGGCGGTGCTGGTCGTTCGGGTCGTCAATGTCCTTGCTCCACTCCATCAGCTGGCCGTAACGCCCTATGCGGTAGGGGGCGAGGTCGGTCAGCACCTTTTGCCAGCGCGCTACGTCGTCGGCGTCGATGCCGAGCGTTTGGGCGGCACGGATGCAGTCGGCGAGGATGTCGCGGATGACGGCGTGCGTAAACGTCGTGCCTTCGTCAATCGGTCCGTGTTCGGGCGAGGTGGAGGGGGCGGCGGTCAGCGAGCCGTCGGGCTTGCGCCACAGAAAATCTTCGCAGAAGAGGGCGCAACCCTTCATTAGGGGGTAAGCCGTTTTGCGGAGGAACGTTTTATTGCGTGTATAGTCGTAGTAGTCCCAAAGGTGCGTGGCGAGCCACGAAGCGGCCATGGGATTGTAGTTCCACGACATGTCTGCGCCTTCGAGCGGGGCGGTAAATCCGAAGATGTTGGCGGAGATGCCGGCCGCCCAGCCCCTTGCGCCCCAATAGGCCTTGGCGGTGCGTTCGCCGGGCTTTTCGAGCAGACGGATGAAGTCGGTCAGTGGTTCGGCGCATTCCGACAGGTTGGTCATCAACGCCGGCCAGTAGTTCATTTGCAGGTTGATGTTGTTGTGGTAGTCCACTCGCCACGGGCCGTCCACGTTGTTGTGCCACATGCCCTGAAGGTTGGCCGGCAGGTTGCCCGGGCGCGACGAGGCTATGAGCAGGTAACGCCCGTATTGGTAGTAGAGGGTTTCGAGGGCGGCGTCTTTCTCGCCTTGGCGGTAGCGCGCCAGGCGTTCGTTGGTGGGCAGGTTGGGGGCTGTGTCTCCGTCGAGGCGGAACGTCACGCGGCCGTAGAGCGAGGCGTAGTCCTTGTAGTGTTCGGCAAAGAGTTTCCCGAAGCCCTTCTTCGCCGCGGCTTTTATCCACTGGGCGGTGGTCTTCACGGGGTCAACGCCCACGTAGGCGTTCTCGTCGTTGAAGTCGGGGTTGTAGTTGGGCTTATAGTCGGTGTCGGCCGTGAGGAGCAACGTCACTTCGTCGGCTCCGTCCACGGTGATTTTTCCGTCGGCATACGCCACTGTGCCGCCCGTGGCGATAGCCCTGATGCGCACTGCGTATTGCATTTGGTTGTTGTCGAGGCGTGCGATGTAGAGCAGACCGTCCGTGCCGTCGCTTTGGAACGTCCCCTCGCTCACGGGGTTGGGCGTGTAAACAATGGTGAACGACTGCCGTCCGGGCTTGTTTGCCGAAAGGCGCACGGCCATCACGTTGGCAGGGTACGAGACGAATGTGCGCCGCTCGTAGCGTGTGCCGTCGGCGGCGGTGAAACTCACCTTTGCGTAGGCGGAGTCTACGGAGAGCGCACGGCGATATTCGCTAATGCCTTTCTCGTCGATGGGCGTTTCGAGCGTGAGTTCGCCCATCGTAGTGAACGAGCCGAAGCGGAACTGCGGTTCGCCCGTGGCTTCGTAGGGGACGGTGCTGTTGAAGTTCTCGGTGGTGAGCCGGGCCGCCTTGTCCCAATCGCCGTCGAGGAATGCCTGGCGTATGTCTTTCAGCACGTGCGCCGACTCTTTGTTTTGCGCCCAGTAGTCGGCCGCTCCCTTTGCCGTGTGCGGACCGCCTCGCCAAAGGGTTTTCTCGTTCAGCGTGTACCGCTCGGTGGCTACCGACCCCATCACGTTGCAGCCTATGCTGCCGTTGCCCAGAGGGAGCGAACGGTATTCCCACTCGTGGTCGGGGTTGACGGCGGAGTCGCCGGCGCGCACGGGCTTGTTGGTCTTGCTGTATTTTTCGGGGTGTCCGCCCCACCAGCTTTGCTGGCCACGCAGCGTGGTGGGTTCGCTGAACCACACTTCGTTGCTTTGCGCCGAAGCGGTGAGGGCTGAAAGGAGCAGAAAGGCTGAAAGGATTGGTCGTTTCATACTGTATGGTCGTTGTCGTTGTTTTTCTCGTTTTCGCCGGCGAGGCTGAGGGCTTTGATGTTGCGCATCAGCCCCTCGTATTTGGCTCTTTTCACTGCGCTTTTGGTGAAGAGCGCACGGTATTGTTCCACGGTGAGCCGCCGCCAGTCCTCGGGCTGCATTTGCAGCAGGGCTTCGCGGGGCTTCAAGTCTTCGCAAGGGGTGGCGTGGGCAAAGCGTTTGTTCCAAGGGCAAGCCTCAGCGCAGCGGTCGCAACCGTAGAAGCAGTTGCCCATCTCCTGGCTGGTGCCTTCGGGAAGTTCGCCTTTGTGTTCTATAGTAAGGTACGACAGGCAGCGTTCGGCATCCATCGTGCCGTTGCCCCGCAAAGCCTTTGCCGGACAGGCGTCGATGCAGACGCGGCACGTGCCGCAACGGTTCTTCGCCCGCTCGTCGTATTTGTCGGCAGCCACGGTCAGCACGAGTTCGCCGAGGAAGAAGTAACTGCCCATGCCGGGAATGATTAGTTGGGTATTGCGCCCTCGCCAACCTATTCCGCCGCGCTCGGCCCAGTACTTTTCGTCGACGGGGGCGGTGTCAACAAAGCAGCGGCCGTCCACGTTTTCCGTAAGTCCCAAAGCCGCCATCATGTGCCGCAGCTTGTCTCTCACAACGAGGTGATAGTCGGTGGAATAGGCGTAGCGCGCCAAGTGCCATTTCTGCGGCAAGTTTCCGGGGTTGTAGTTGAGGGCTACGCTGACCACGGTTTTCGCCCCTTCCACGAGCAACGCGGGGTTGAGCCGTTTCTCTGTGTTTTCGTAGAGGTAGCGCATCTGCCCAAAGCGGTGTTCCTCGATGCGCTCGCGCCATTCCCGTTGCCGCTGCTCGCTGACAGGACCGGCCGGCGACACGCCGCAAGCGTGAAAACCCGCCTCGCGGGCTTTCTCCTTGATGCGATTGTAGGACAGAACTTTCTCGACGGTCATGGCTGCAAGGACGAAAAACAATCCAAAGGTAAGCAAAATGCCGCTTACAAGCTGACTTGCAAGCGGCATTTGAATGTTTGGAATGTCTTTGTCAGGGTACGATCACCTTGTTTCCGTTTACGAGGTAAACGCCGGTAGAGAGGTGAACGGTCTTGCAGCCTTCCACGTTTTGGCTGAACAATGTGCGGCCTTGTACGTCGACGATGCTCACGTGAGCGGCTTTGGCGGCAACGATGCGGAGGCTGCCTTTGTCGGTGGTGTAGCTGATGCCGTCGGCTGTACTGGCATTCTTCAAACCTGTCACAATGTCACCCCCATTCTTTTGGTAAACGCGCACCCAGTCAACCTTTGTCTCGTAGGTGAAGCCGGTGTCGGGGTTGCTTGCCCAGCTGCCGTTGCCCACGCTCTGGTTGAGGATGATGTAGAAGGGTTTGTCGAAGGGCCACTGGCCTTTGTCGAGGTCGTCCTGAGTGGTAGACTTGGCGTAGGAGAACACCTGCTTGCCGTCCACATACCATTTCAGGATATCCTCCGTCCATTCCAGGCCGTACACGTGGTACTCGCCCGTCACGGTAGCTTCGTTCGCCGTCTTCTGGGGGTTGCCGCTCTGGCCTTGGCATTCGCTGCCGTCGCTTGTGCTGTTGGCCCACTTTGAGTGGATGGTGTGGTAGCTCTTGTCTTCGTTGTTGATTTGCTCGAAGATGTCAATCTCGCCGCTGTAAGGCCAACCGCCGTATTCGCTGCTGTTGGGCATCATCCAAAAGGCGGGAAAGTTGCCCGTGTGGGCGGTGGTCTTCAAGCGGGCTTCTACCTTGCCGTAGGTGAAATATACCTTGCCGGCCGTTTCAATAGCGCCGCTAATCATGTCGAGTTTGGCGTTGGTGTTTTTGTTCACCTCGTCGCTATGGGTATTCTTCAAGCAGCGAAGCACCATCTTGCCGTCCTCGATGTAGCCGGTCTCTTCCTGACCGGCTTTGGTCTGGGCGGTGAAGCGTTTCCAGGCAGGAGTGGCCCAGCCTGAGCGGCTCCAAAAGCTGGCATTGGGCATTGAGCCGTCCTCTAAGTCGAACTCGTCGCCGAAAACCTGAGTGTATTCGGAACTATTGCTGTCGAAAACGGCCGACACGCGGACTGTTCCGCTCTTCACGTCGTCGGCGGGGATTACCACTACGCCGTCGGTGGGAACCACGGTTTCCTCGGTCCACTGCGTTTCGCCGTCTACCACGCTCTCGCCGTCAAGGTTCTTGCCGGTGCGAACGGTCACGCTGCTTGCCGTATAGCCGTCGGCCGGACCTGCGAGCAGCAGGGGGATGTACTGCTGGGGTTCAACGGTTTCGGGCACGCCGCTGTTGTTGAAACCCACGAGCGATCCGTTCTCGGTCTGCACGTCGAGCTTCACAGCCTCGGGGTATTCGTCAACCACGGTGAGGGTGAAGTCTACCACGTAACCGCCGTTATTGTTGATGTCGTTGCTGCCTTTGCCGTAGCGTCCGGCAGGGTCGTTGTCGTTCCAGTCGAGTTTAAAGCGCACGCGGTAATCGCCCACGGGCAGTCCCTCGGGCACGGTGAACTGCGGCATGGAGTTTGTGGCCGCAAAGCAGCTCGAAGCGTTCACTTCCTTCGTTTCGCCAAGGCTGTTGTATCCGTTGTTGTAGTTGAACGAGAGCATCTCGCCGTCCCACGCCGGAGTGCCGTCGGCGTTGACGTTGGTGCTGAAGTAGCCGTCGCGGTCGAGGTCCATGTAGAGGTAGGCGTGCATATACTGCCTGTTGGCGTTAGCATAGTCTACGTTGATGTTCACGTTGTCGCCGCCCTTAGCGTAAAGGTGGTGCTTGGTGTAGTCCTGATAGACCGTCGTAGGGGCGGTGATATAGAGGCTCTCCAAGTTGGTGTGACTCGTGGTGGAAATTTTGATGCTCTTCAACCGGCGGTCGCTGCGGTCGTGGGCCAGCGTCTTGTCGAAGTTGAGGGCGTAGTCGCCTTTCTCCGAACTCGTTATCTCCACATATTCAGGAGTGACACGCACGTCGCCGTCCACGTACTTGGCTGGAATCGTGTAGAGTCCGTCCTGAACCATGTAGGCAGGAATTACCACGTCTTGGTATTGCGGCGTTTCGTTCACCAAAGAGTCGCCACTGAGGTTGTAGCCGTGGCGGATGGTAAAGCGGCTCAGCTTGAAGCCGTCGCCAGCTTTGAACTTCACGGTATAGGGCTTCCCGAAAGCGGTCTTTACGCCGTCGAGCGTCGTACCGTCTTCTTTCAGCACTTCGCCGTTGGTGCCGCCTGCGCTTAATCCGCGCGACACGCTTACCTCGTCGCCGTGTACGTTGAGGCGGGTGTCTACAATCACACCACCGTTGCCAATGATGGGGTCGGTGTCAGAAGTATTTCCGGCAGGATCGATGCAGTCCCAGTCAATCTTGAAGCGCATACGGTAGTAACCGGGAGTGAGCGTCGAGGGAATGGTGAACGCGGTGAGCGCACGGGTGTTGCCGCTGCTTAGGCTCTGGCCCGAACTGTTCTTGCCTTTGTAGTACGAGTAGGTCATCACGTCGCTGTTGTCGCCCGGCGTGCCGTCCTCGTTGAGGTTGTACTCAAAGTTGCCCGAACTGTTCTGGTCGAGGTATACGTAGGCGGACATCCACGTGCCGTTGTAGCCGATGTTGGGCGTTACCGTGTCGCCGGCCTTGGCAAGGAACGACTGGGCGAGGAGATCCTGAAAGAGCAGTTTGTCGGTCTTCTGGTTCAGGCTCAACGTCTGCGCGCCGTCTGAACTGGTGAGCGAAACGGAAGTGCCGTAGCGGTCGCTGCGCGAAAGGGTTTGCGTCTTCTCTGCGCAAATGGGGTACACGCCGTTGAAGAAACGGGGCGATGAACTTGTGCTGATTTCAATGTCGTCCACATAAACCGCGAAGTCCTCGTCGAGGTCGTGCGTAGACTCTACGTCGGGAGCTATCACGAGGCTGTGGAGCTGCACGCCCTTGGCTGCGCTGACGGGGAACACGGCATCGTACCAGTGTCCGTCGGCTTTGACGGTCGACGAAGACTTAACCTCTACCTGTACAACGGTCGAATCCTGATCGGTCCAGTCGGTGCGCTTGCCCAAACCGAAGAGCATCACGCGACCCGACTTGGGGGTGTGAATCTTAGCGTGTACGTACTTCGTGGTGGGGGAGAGAGCTACGGGGCTTGCCAAGTCGATGCGTACGCCAAAAGCGTTGCCGGCGAAGCGCGAACGCTGAAAAGCCAGCACGTGGTCGGAACTGTTGATTTCCGATCCGTTATCGTTGGTCTCCTTGTAGGGGTTGGAGACAACCTTTACGTTGCCTTTGAGCTTGCCCGTGCGGAAGGGGGAGTTCTCCCACAGGTCGTAAACGCCCACGGCGTGGTATCCTTTGACTGCGCTGGCCGAGTCTGCCTTCTCAAAATCAATGGTGGTTTGCGCTGTGGCAGCCAACGGCATTGTGAGAGCGGCAAGGGCTATATATTTGTTGAGTTTCATTGATGTCAAGATATATAAGGTGAGTATGCGATTAATAAACAGCAAGCGTGTGGAGTGTGGGACAAGCTTTGCTGCTTGTGATGCTCACGCGTACGTACTTGGCCTTGTAGCCGTTGCCGTAGCTGTCGGAGGTGCTGCCGTTGAGCGGAATGATGCGCTTGTAACCGATGGTGGTAGTCTGGATGCTGCCGCCTCGCTTGGTCCAAGTGAAGCCGTCTTCGCTGGTCTCGATGGTAAAGCCCTTCACGCGCTGGCCAAGCTGAATGTACTCTTGCAGTGCCACGTAGCGCACGGTCTGCACGCTGGGGAAGGTCACGGTGATGGTGGCCGTAGAGTTCGCGTCGTTGCAAGCCCAGTAGGTAGTGGAGTCTGCGTCGATCATGTTCTTGGCATCGTAGGTGCGTGCTGCGCCGGCGGTACGGGTATCGCTGGCCTCAATCGTTGTGCCTTCAATCTGGCAAAGGTCGGTGCCGAGGCGGGTTTTGAGCATTTCGCCCAAGCTCTTCAGCACCGTTACGTCTGCGTCGGGCAGTACGCCGGCTTGGTTGGGCGGGAAGTTGAGGATGAGCGTAGCGTTGCGGCCCACTGTTTCCAAGTACATTTTGAACAGTTCGGAGGCGGACTTCACGCTTTCACCGCTGTGCCAGAACCATCCGCCAGTAGTAGCCTTAGCGTCGCTTTCGCCGGGAAACCATTTCCATTCGGTCTCGCTGCCGCTTGTGCCGTTGCCCATGCTCCAGCAGGTTTCGCCAGCCCAACCGCTCTCGTTGCCTATCCAGCGGGCTTCGCCGCCAGTACCCCAGAGGATGATGTTGGGACACATCCCGTGGATTTTATCGCGAAGGTTAGGGATGTCGTAGTAACGGGTGGCATCACTGATGGTTCGTGTCGTGTTGGCACCACCATAGTAGCCATTAGCGCCAGTAGCTCCGTCGAACCACATCTCAAATTGGTCTGCGCCATATTCCGCCATTTCCTGACATTGAGGGATAAACACTTTCTCTGTATAGTCGTAGGAATCGTTTCCGTCAGAGTCCTTTGTACCCCAATATGCACTGTTGCGATCCCAAGGAGATATATAGAAGCCATACTTCAAGCCCAAATCCTTTGCGGCTGCCGCAAAGTCACGGGGAATGTTTGTGTTTTTGCCGTAATCGTTGCCAGCATTCACCACACTATGCGTAGTGGTAGCCGTGGGCCAAAGGCAAAAGCCGTCGTGGTGCTTCACCACGGCAATGCCGCCGCGCATACCGCCAGCCTTCACGGCTTCGAGCCATTGACGGGGATTGGGAGCTGCGGTTGGAGCGAAAGTTGCTTCATCTTCGCTGCCAAGTCCCCATTCCTGACCTGTGTAGGTGTTCATGCCGTAGTGGAAGAAGGCGTAGAACTCCGTCTGGTTCCACGCCAACTGGCGTGCCGAGGGAACGGGGAACACCGGACGCGGTTCGTTGTCGGGGTTGGCCGGCGTGGACGTGTCCAGAGTAAATTCTTCAGTCGTCTGAGCTTGAACGGCAAGGGGAGTAGCCGTCAAGCAAAGGGCTGAAAGGAGCATGGGTATCTTTTTCATAATATTGTGGTTGGTTATCTTCGGTTTTTGCGGTGAATAGGCGTTTTTCTGAGCCTATTCGGGGTAAACAAGGTTCTCGTCGGCGGCGCAAAGTAGCGTCTCCTCCAAGTATTTGCGCGCCTCGTAGCGCGCCATGGGCAGGTCGTGCAGCAGGTAGGTGCCGCAGTCGCGCGCCGTTGTGCCGGGGATTTCGCCCTCGTAGTCGGCCACAAACTTGAAAGTCTCCTGCATCAGGGGCAGGATGTCGCGGCTCGTGAGGTCGCCCCGCATAATGAGGTAGTTGCCCGTGAGGCAGCCCATCGGCCCCCAATAGACAATGCGGTCCTTCCACTGCGGGTGGTTGCGGAGAAAGGTCGCGGCGAGGTGTTCAATGGTGTGGATGGCACCCTGCCCAAGCACGGGTTCGCGGTTGGGCAACTTCATGCGAATGTCGAAAGTGGTGATTTTCTCGCCCCCTACTTCATCCTGGCGCGATACGTAGATGCCGCGGTTGAGCCGCATATGGTCAATGGTGAAACTTGCTATCTTTTCCATTTTGTGTTCGTCTGTCAAGAGAGGGCGGCGGTGAGGGTTTCGAGGAAACGCTTAGTCACGCCAAACGAGCGGTTTGCCATCGTTTCCCAGAAGTTTTGGTATTGCCCGAAGTGGTTCTCGGCCCCCGGCGTGTCGCTCACGATGCGGAAACTGAGGAACGGCACATCGTAGAGGTAGCACACTTGCGCCAATGCGCCGCTTTCCATGTCGACGGCCAAGGCCTCGGGAAAACGGTCCTTGATGGCGGCGAGCTGCGCCTTGTCGGTGATGAACTGGTCGCCGCTGCATATCAGTCCGCCGTGCAGGCGCGTCTCCGTAGCCGTCTCCAAAGCGCACTGGTAGAGCGTTTCGTTGGCGTCGTAGTAGAGCGGAAGGCCTTGCACTTGTCCTTTCTCCGATTCCGGACCGCAGTCAACGTCGTGGTAAGCCACCTGCTTGCCCACAACCACGTCCATCACTTGCAGCGAAGCGTCTACGCCGCCGGCCACGCCGGTGTTGACCAATGCGTCGGGAGAGAATGTTTTAATGAGTTCCACTGCGCCCACGGCGGCGTTTACCTTGCCGATTCCGCTCTCCATCAACACGAGCCGGCGGCCGTTCATCGTCCCTTCGATAAAGGTGAAACGCCCTGCGCTGACCTCTTGCACGTTGTCAAGCAATGCCACGAGCTGCTCTTGCTCCTTGTGCATTGCGTTGATAATTCCAATTGTCATTCAGAATGTTTTAAGTCTATTGGGCAAAGGTAGAAATTATATTTTAAAAGTCAAAAGTCGCCGTTTGCAAGTCGCAAGAAGTTGCCCGTACATGGGGCTTACTGCCAACTGGCACGGGCTAAAGTGTCGTCGGCCGTACGGGTGACGTGCGTTGGGCGTACGGGCCACGTGCGTCACTCGTACGGCTGACGCATGTAGCCCGTACGGTGTGCGGCCAAAATTTCGGGGATTTGGGGGACTTTCCGCCCTGCAAATTGGGCTGTCCCCCGGCTCTCACCCGAACACTCGCCACAGGCCGATGCCTTCGGGATAGGGGGCGGTGACGCTGACGGGCTTGTGGCTGACGGGATGCTCAAACTCTATGTGGCGGGCGTGGAGGCAGATGGAGCCGTCGGGGTTGGAACGCGGCGCGCCGTACTTGAGGTCGCCCTTGATGGGGCAGCCCATGGCGGCCAGCTGGCAGCGTATCTGATGGTGGCGACCCGTGTGGAGGTTCACCTCAATGAGGCAGTAGCGGTCGGAACGGCCGATGACCTTGTAGTCGAGCACGGCCTGCTTGCTGCCTTTCACTTCCGACGGGTGGGCGTACGCCTTGTTCTGCCTTTCGTTGCGCGTGAGCCAGTGCGTAAGCGTTCCTTGCGGCTCGGCGGGCGTTTGGGCGGAGAGGGCATGGTACGTCTTTCGGATTTGGCCTCCCGTGCGGAACATCTCGTTCAGCCGGGCCAGAGCCTTGCTCGTGCGGGCGAACACCACGATGCCGCTCACAGGGCGGTCGAGGCGGTGGGCCACGCCGAGGAACACTTGGCCGGGCTTGGCGTACTTCTCCTTGATATACGCCTTCACGTCGTCGGCAAGCGTGCGGTCGCCCGTTTTGTCGCCCTGCACGATTTCGCCGGCCGCCTTGTTCACGATGATTATGTGGTTGTCTTCGTAGAGTACGTTCATGGTTGTTGGCTTCTGCTTGGGGATGCGAAAAAGGTTGGCAAGCAAGGGCGCAACTGCCCGCGGGGGCTGCGCGCTCGTGCTTGCCAACCTTTGGCTAACTTGCGGCGTAGCGGGGCATTACATGTTCATGCCGCCGTCTACCTGAATTACCTGGCCGCTCACGTAGCTCGACATGTCGGAGGCGAGGAACGTGGCCACGTCGGCGATGTCCTCGGGCTTGCCGCCGCGGCGCAGGGGAATGGCTTTCATCCACTCCTTGCGAACTTCCTCGCTGAGCTGAGCCGTCATGGCCGTCTCGATGAAGCCCGGAGCGATGGCGTTGGCGCGGATGCCGCGGCTGCCCATTTCCTGGGCCACGCTCTTGGCAAGGGCAATGAGGCCTGCCTTGGAGGCTGCGTAGTTGCTCTGTCCGGCGTTGCCGTGAACGCCCACAACCGACGCCATGTTGATGATGGAGCCGCTGCGCTGGCGCATCATGATGGGGGTGCAAGCGTGGATGAAGTTGAAAGCGGATTTCAGGTTCACTGCAATCACAGCGTCCCACTGCTGTTCCGTCATTCGGAGCATCAAGCCGTCCTTGGTGATGCCGGCGTTGTTGACCAGCACGTCGATAGAGCCGAAGTCCTTGTGGATTTTGCCCACTACCTCTTCGGTCTGGGCGTAGTCGGCGGCGTTCGAAGCGTAAGCCTCGCACTTCACGCCGAGAGCCTCGATTTCCTTGCGTGTGGCCTCGCCGTTCTCGTCGATTACGAGGTCGGTGAATGCGATGTTTGCGCCTTCGGCGGCGAATTTCAGAGCGATAGCCTTGCCGATGCCGCGTGCGGCGCCGGTGATCAAGGCGGTTTTACCAGTTAAAAGTCCCATTGTATTGAGTTTTACGTTTTGATTTTATTCTTTGTCGGGCGCCATGTTCAGCACGCGCGCCAGTATTCCCCTTACCAAGGGGTAGGTTTCCTCCTCGGTCAGACCTACGCCCAAACGGTCGTAGATGTAGGGCACCTCCAAGCCTTTTACGGAGTAGTGGATGATGTCGGCGAGCAGCTCGGCGTTGTCTACGCGGAAGCGCCCCTTTTCCATTCCCTCCTGCAACACGCGCAAAAGGATGCGCCGCTCTTCCTCGTCGAAGGCCTTGCGGACTTTTTCGACCATCCAGATGTTGCGGAAAAACTCGGCGCGGAGCGTGCCGTTGCGGGCCACGGTGTCACGTATCATGCTCAGGTGGGAGTAAATCATGGCGAAGATTTTCTCCTCGGGCTCGGCGGCCATTTCGGCCGTTTCGTCGAGCTTGTCGGAGAGCCTTTCGAGTTCTTCCTCGATGACGGCGAAGTAAATGTCCTCCTTGTTACGGAAATAGGTGTACAACGTTCTTCGCCCGCGCCCCGACGCGGCGGCAATGTCGTTCATGGTGGTTGCCTCCAGCCCCTTGTGGGCAAAGAGTTCGCGGGCCACCTCGAGAAGTTTCTGTCGCGTTTTGGTTATTGACATACGCCTTGTTGTTTGTGTTTCTCAGAAAGCACACATTTGCTTTTCGTGTGCAAAGATACGGTATGGGGCGGTAAATACCAAGAAGTCAAGGCGAAATGCCCCGGCTCAGCATCCGAGCTGTTCGGCCACGGCGCAGAGTTCGTTGTACCACGGTTCGCCGAAACGGCGGATGAGGGGTTCTTTGAGGAAACGATAGATGCGGAGGTTGAGTTCGCGGCCTTTCTTCACCGCCGAGTGGCACACGTTCCAGCGGTGGTAGTGCAGTCCGCTCGTTCCGTTCTGGAAGCGTCGCTCGCGTATGGGGTAGAGGGCGCACGATATGGGCTTGGGCCACGAGGTGCGGCCCTCGCGGAAGGCTTTGTCGGTGGCGCAGAAGCAGCATCCCTGCCCGTTGTAGCAGGTGAACACGCAGTCCTTGCCGCCCACAATGCTCGTCACAAGGTCGCCGTCGGGGTCGGTGTAGGCCACGCCCTGGCGGTCGATGGTGGCTTGGGCTTTCGCGCTGAGTTCGGGCCACACGTCGTCGAGCACGGCCTCGAGCTGCCCCACCTCGTCCATGGTGAGGGGCGCGCCGCTGTCGCCCTCCACGCAACACTGACCCTTGCAGGCGTCGAGGTCGCAGCAGAAACATTCGGTGAGGATGTCGGACGACAGCAGTACGTCGCCCACTTGGAGTATGGGGGGGATGCGTTGCATGGGCATTACCAATTGATGGGGGATATTCCGTGACTTATAAGGTACTCGTTGGCGCGGGTGAAGTGGTGGTTGCCGAAAAAGCCGTGGTAGGCGGAGAGGGGCGACGGGTGGGCGGATAGCAGCACAAGGTGGCGGTCGCGGTCAACGAGCTGCCCCTTGCGCTGGGCGTAGCTGCCCCAAAGGATGAACACGAGGTGGCTGCGCTCGGCGGCGAGGCGGGCTATCACGGCGTCGGTGAACGTTTCCCAGCCATGCCCGGCGTGCGAGGCGGCTTGGTGGGCACGGACGGTAAGCGTGGAGTTGAGCAGAAGTACGCCCTGCTCGGCCCAACGGCGCAGGCTGCCGCTCGGGGGGACGGGACGACCGGTGTCGTCGTGCATTTCCTTGAAAATGTTGACGAGCGAGGGGGGCGGCTTCACGCCGTCCTTCACGGAGAAGCAAAGCCCCTCGGCCTGGTCCTCGCCGTGGTAGGGGTCTTGCCCGAGGATGACTACTTTCACCCGGGGGAAAGGACAGAGGTTGAAGGCGTTGAATATTTCGCTGCCCGGCGGATAGCACGTGCCGGCGGCGTATTCGCGGCGCACGAAGTCGGCGAGCTGGGCGAAATAGGGCGCGTCAAACTCGTCCTGCAACCGTTCGCGCCACGTGGGGTCTATCTGTACGTTCATCGAGGGCAAAGTTACGCTTTTATCGACAAAGGCGCACGGCAAACGTTTGCCGTGCGCCTTTGGCTGGTTCGGATTTGCTCCGCCTTTATCGCTCTGCGGCGGTTTCCGCGTCGCCCCATATGCTGTTGCCGTCGCCGCTCCATTCGCGTTCGTTGCTCCAGTCGTCGCTCTGGTTCGTGGCGTCGCTCACGTTCATAAGCACGGAGCTTTCAATGTGGAAACGGATGAGGGTTGCCTCGGGGCGGATGTATGTCTTTTTCATGTCTGTTTTGTCTTCGTTTGTGGTTTCTACTCGTGGCGCGGGGTTACTGCGCAATGAACTTCTTGCCGCCCTGAATGTAGAGGCTGCCTTTTACGAGAGCCGACACGCGGCGGCCAGTGAGGTCGTAGACGGGGGCGTTGGCCGGGGCTTCGCCGTCAGCGTCAACGGCATTGATGCCCGTGGTTTGGCCGTCGAACTTCATGGCTACGCTGTTGGTCACGGTACGTTCCACATAGGCGCGGTTTGCGCTGAGCAAGGAGTTGGTAGACGTGTAGAAGCCCACCTTGCCCGAACCGCCGGCACGGCCGAAACCGAGCACGTTGGTCATGTCGCTCAGTCCCTCGGTTGTGCCTTTGAGGTCGTTGTCGATATCGTCGGCTGAACTTACCACGGTGAGGCGGATGCTCTCCACGCCTTCGTTGCCTTTGAGAATTACGCCTTGGTTGGCCGGCACTGCGCTCACCTCGTTCATTCCAAGCTCGTTGCTCGACACGAACTTGCCGGCGTATGCTTTTGCGTCGCTGCTTGCCACTTCCACTGCATAGGGCAGACAAGTAGTTGCAAACGTCTCGTTGTTGTCAGCCGCCGAGGCATGGAGTGGAATGCTTATAGTGGGTTCCGTCAGGCGGAAGGTGTAGGCTGCGTCGGTAGGGGTGTTGGTGAGGTCAATCTCTTTGAATTTAATTTTGCTTGTACCATCCAAGTGCCAAGCTAAATAACGAGCTGAAGAATTCCAACTTGAAGCATAAAGACCAAAAGTATTGTCTGTAATCTTGAACATTGTGAAAGTACTTGTACCGGCAACCGTGCTGTAACTAAGTTCACACAGTGTACTGGGAGCCATACTCGTCTTAGCTGAGTTGTTCGCCCCCACATTATGGAACACGAAGCCCGAATACGGATCGCCCGTCACATACCAAAGGTCATTCTTCACGTCGTTCAAAGTCGAGGCCTGGTCGTTGGCTGTTTCCGTGCTGCGGTACGAAAGGGACGAAGCACCCGTGAGCCTTGTCAGCGCATCGTCGCTGCCGCAAGAGAAGTAATAGTACTTGTTTGTTTCGAAGGGGAGATTGGCTACGAGTTCGAGGTCAAAGGTCTTTCCGTTCGCATCGGCAGTCACTTTACCCTCAGGCTTTTGCGCAGACACGTAGGCAGGGAATGTGGACGTATAGCTGGGATAAGCCTTGCCCGTATAGCCCGTAACGGTCTCCGTACCCTTGCTCTCGCCATTGTAGAGGAAGTTGTAAGTGAGCGTCACCGCCTCGGGAATATCGGTGACGGCGTAGAACTCAATAGAAGCGCGGTTGCCGTTGTCAGAAGAGGCATCGCTGTAGCCCATCTCGTGGCGAGCAGTGTTGTTGCCCTTCACGCCGTTGTCTACTACGTATACGGTTTTATCTCTTTCTTTTGTGCCCCAGCTAAAGTATTTTTGCTTGCAAATAGTGGTCAACTTAAAAGCACTGCCTTCAGCAATTGTCTGAAACGTATGAGATGAGGACGACATGGGGAATTGGTTCGGCTGGTAGTCATTATTCCAACCGCTTGCCTGTGCCCAGTAAGTTCCTGCCGTGTAGCTCTGCAAGGTAATCGAGCCGTCGGAATTTTTAACCACGTTCCAGAAATAGTTGTACTGGTCGCTACTCATTTCGTCGGTGTTGACGATAGTGCCGTCCACGTCGTTCGCCTCGGCGTAGGTGTAGCTGTCGGCATAATAAAGCCACTGTCCGGCGGAGGCAGTGGTACGGTCTGATTTCATGCGGAGCATATAAACGCCGCTCTCAATGTTGGTAGTGGGGGTTGTCGCCACAGTCTGCGCCACGGCACTCGCCGCAAAGCACAGACACGCCGCTGCAAAAGCGGCAAATCGTCTCTTCATATTCGTTCCTGAAAGTTTAGTTTGGTTTTAGCGGCTGCAAAGGAGACAAATGAATGATTATGCCACAAAATGGCGGCGCGTTTTTTGGGGTAATACCAATTTTACCCCCGGTTTACCGAGGTATTTGCCACGCCAAGGCGGCAAAACCCGAAGAAGCCTTCGAGTTTTCTATGCATTCAGCGAGAACAAAAAACCTCGGGGCGGCCAGTTCGGGGCAAGGGGGTAAGGTATTCAAAATATGAATGATTTCGTCGCAAATTCGCACCGACAATACCCACAGGCCGCGGCCTGTAAGGTAGGGTGTTCAAAATGCGTTTGCTTTTGGTGCAAAATTGCAACGATAATGTCCGCAAACCGCGCCCCAACGGGGCAGCTCCCCATAGCCCAGGGCA
>CAVGTD010000038.1:0-22082 GCA_963632215.1 Clostridiales bacterium | reverse complement strand
CGACAGCCGCAGCCTTAATTATCCCAAAAGTTCGGTAACGGAGAGAGGTGCAAGGTTTGTTCCAGCGAGTAAGAAACGGGCGGAGTTGTAGTCAGTAGCCAAGCCGGGAAATATACACAAACACGCCAAAAAGGCTGTGCAGAAACAAGGGGCGGAACTTGTTTTGTTTGAGTTCAAGGAGTGGAGCAAAGACTTCGAACTGGAAATAAATACGCTTGCAAGAAAAGGTGTTCACGGCTATTTTTACGTAAAAGGCCAGGACGATTTGCGTGAGTTCTAAAAAAACGGGGATGCTTGCAAAAGCACCCCTCGTTCGCTCTTCTTCAGAGTCCGCTGGTCCGTCCCCCGGCGCATAAAGCCCGAGTTGTCATAACATAAACCCGATACTGATTGTTTAAGGTATCAGCGTCAAAACCTTATTTCCTTTCACAAGCGTCCGCTAACAACGCCCGCTGCCTCCTCCGCGCTGAGCCGCCTCGGCTTGCCGCCCTCAACGACAATGAAAACGGGCGCGGCCTCCGCCAGACGTTTCTTCTCCCGTCTGTGCCACCAGCGTATGTCGGCCACGTAAAGGGCTTGCCGCCCGAAAAGCCCGTCGCGCCGGGCGTAGTCATAGCCCAAATCCTTCGCGAAAGCGCAGGCGAGAGCCTTTTTGCTGAAGTGTCCCATTCGTTTTTTCTTTCCGCAAAGGTAGGGGCTTATGCTATACGCTGCAAACAATGTTGCAAGGTTTCATTAAAAAACGCCCACGCCCTCCGCTGGAAAAGCCGCGGGCAAAAGGGGTGAAAAGCCAAAGAAAAACCGCCAATTAATAAGCGAAAAGCCTAATAATCAGCGGTTTTAAGTATCAGTCGGGGCGACGGGATTCGAACCCACGACCCCCTGCTCCCAAAGCAGGTGCGCTAACCGGACTGCGCTACGCCCCGTGGAGGGAGACAACGGCGTTTCCCCCAATGCTCGGCAAAGGTAGCAACAAATACGGAACTGGCAAACGAAGCCGGCTTTTTGTGGCTCGCTTTTTCGTGGACGGAGCGGTGTTGACTTGTTCTGTCGAGTTCGGGGGCTATTACCTTATACTCACCATTCTCTGTTTGCTACACTTGGCGTTTTGCTTGATGTTTTTACACTTGCAGCGTCATCCCCTCGGCGGCGAGGGCGGTGTTGGGGAAGATGGCTTGGGCCTCGTGTAGCAGGACTGTTTCGTCGTCGTAGCGCGAGGAGAAGTGGCCTATCACGAGGCGGCGTACAGCGGAAGCTTTTGCCAATTTGGCGGCTTGGGCGGCGGTGGAGTGTTGCGTCTCGATGGCGCGGGGGAGGTTGTCGGCGGCGAAGGTTGCTTCGTGGTATAGGAGGTCTACACCTCGCAGAAGGGGGATGTTCTGCGGCTGGTAGCACGTGTCGGAACAGTAGGCGTAGGAACGGGGTGGGGCGGCTGGCGTGACAAGTTCGGCGTTCTTCACCGTGCGCCCGTCGGGCGTTGTCCAGTCTGCTCCTTGCTTAATGCTGTTGATGGCGTAGTTGGGAATTTCGAGGTAGTCAATCATGTCGCGGCGTATGTGGGGCAGCAGGGGCTTCTCCCTGAACAGGAAGCCACAGCACGGCAGGCGGTGCTTCAGGGGGATGGTGTACACTTCCACCGAGCGGTCCTCGAAGATGAGCGCCGACTTGCCGTCGGTGGGCAGGGCGTGGAACACTACCTCGTACGTCATACCCTTGCAGAAAAAGTCGAGCTGGGGCTGCAAGAGTTGCTGCAGTTCGGCGTGGGCATGGATGTGGAGCGGCACAGTGCGTCCGGCGAGCGAAAGGGTGGAGAGCAAGCCGATAAGCCCGAAGATATGGTCGCCGTGGAGGTGCGAGATGAAGATGCGCGACAGGCGCGAAAACTTTTGCCTCGACTTTCTGAACTGCACCTGCGCTCCTTCGCCGCAGTCGATCATGAAGAGCTTTTCGCGCACGTTGACCAACTGGGCCGACGGCCAGTGGCGCAACGTGGGCAGCGCGCTGCCGCATCCCAATATGTGTACCTCGAACTTTTCCATGTCACAAAAATATGCATTCCCGAATGAAAACAGTACTTTTGTGAGGCATTAATACACATAAAAACACGCCATGAGCGAAAGTAAAAGAACAAATCACACTCGCGAGGAACAGCTGAAAGCGTTCGGGCGGTTGCTCGACATTCTCGACGAACTGCGCGTGAAGTGTCCCTGGGACCGCAAGCAGACAAACGAAACGCTTCGCCCCAACACCATAGAAGAAACCTACGAACTCTGCGAGGCGTTGATGAACAACGACCAGAAAAACATCTGCAAGGAACTTGGCGACGTGCTTCTCCACGTTTGTTTCTATGCCAAGATAGGTTCCGAGACCAACAGTTTCGACATTGCCGACGTCTGCACCGAACTTTGCGACAAGCTCGTGTTCCGCCACCCCCACGTGTTTCCCCCGGCCGGTTCCGACGGCCAAAAGGTGGAGACGGCTCAGCAGGTGAGCGAGCAGTGGGAACAACTCAAACAGAAGGAAAAGGACGGCAACAAGACGGTGCTCTCTGGCGTTCCCGCCGCACTGCCCACGCTCATCAAGGCCTACCGCATACAGGACAAGGCGCGCAACGTGGGCTTCGACTGGGAAGACCGTTCGCAGGTGTGGGAAAAGGTGAAAGAGGAAATAGGCGAGTTCGAGGCAGAGGTGGAGCAGATGGACAAGGACAAGGCGGAGGCGGAGTTTGGCGACGTGCTTTTCAGCCTTATCAATGCCGCCCGGCTCTATAAGATAAATCCTGACAACGCCCTTGAACGAACCAACCAGAAGTTCATCCGCCGTTTCAACTACCTTGAAGCCCACACCCTGAAACAAGGCCGTAAGCTCACCGACATGACGCTTGAGGAAATGGACAAACTATGGGAAGAAGCCAAGAAGCAAGAGAAGAACTGACACTATCATCCCCGGGAACGCCGCAACCGTCGGCGGCTTTTGTACTCTACAAACTCCCCCACAGCCACACCTTTACACGCATTTCTCAGGACGGCCGTCCCGAGGAATACCGTTCGTTGCTCGACGTGCCCCTAACCGGGGGGTACGTCGTTGCGCCGTTTGCCGTAACGGCCGCCGCCCCCATCCTTTTTATACGTCCGCAGCGCGTGGAGCGAGGCGAGCTGCAAACGCCCTGCCTCTCGCGGAAAAGTCCGGTGCGCCGGTTGCACGAAGACGAAGAGCGGACGCACTATCACGAAGCGTTCGGGCAGACAAAGCGCGCCCTGCTGAGGGGCGAGGCCGGCAAGGCTGTACTTTCGCGCCGCTTGGACGTGGTTTGCGACAGCCCCGTTGATGCCGAAGAACTTTTTTTCCGCGCCTGCCACTACCGCCCGGGCAGTTTTGTGGCTCTGTGGCACACACCCCAAACGGGCTGTTGGCTCGTAGCCACTCCCGAACCGTTGCTCGAAAACTCGCACCACAACCTCCACACCGTGGCTCTTGCCGGCACTCTTCCCTACGGGGAAAACACTCCGCCGCAGTGGAACGCCAAAAACCGCCAAGAGCAAGCCGTCGTGGCTCGCTTTGTCCGGGAATGTTTGGCAAACGTTTGCCAAAACGTAAGGCAAAGCGAAACGTACACGCTCACCACGGGCAATCTTCAGCATCTATGCACCGACTTCACGTTCAATCTCGACAACCCCGGCGACGTTCTCAGGCTCTTGCAGCAGCTCCACCCCACACCAGCCGTTTGCGGACTGCCCCGCGAGTGGGCAATGCAGCACATCGTCCGCGCGGAGTCAGCTCCCCGGCAATATTACGCAGGGTTTAGCGGGCCGTTGTTTTTCGAGGGCGAAACAAGTTTGTACGTGTCGCTGCGCTGCATGAACTTTACGCCCCGTTCTGCCACGCTCTACGCCGGTGGCGGCATTATGCCCGACAGCGAAGAGGACGATGAATGGCTCGAAACCGAGCGCAAGCTGACCACCATGCTCGAACTTTTTTGAAGCACATATTGAACTAACTCTACAACCGAAAAGCCGTGTTCTGTCACATCCCCCAAGTAAACCAACTCACCGCCCTGCTTATTGCTCATGGCGTTCGCCACGTCGTGGTGTGTCCCGGCTCGCGCAACGCCACCATCGTCCACAACCTGCACCAGGCGGGCGAGCGGCATTTCCAGCTCCACCCCGTGACCGACGAACGCAGTGCCGCCTTTGTGGCTTTGGGCATGTCGCTTGCCTTGCTGGAACCCGTTGCCGTCTGCGTCACGTCGGGTTCAGCTCTTTTGGGCTGCATTCCGGCCGTGGCCGAGGCGTACTACCGCCATTTGCCCTTGCTCGTCATCTCCGCCGACCGCCCGCAGTCGTGGATTGGGCAACTCGACGGGCAGACACTGCCGCAGCAGGGCGCGCTCTTGCCCTATTGCCGCACGTTCCAGGTTGGCACGCCCCACACGGAAGAACACTGCTGGTACAACAATCGCCAGATTAACGAAGCCATCCTTTCGCTGAGCGACAACGGCGGCACGCCGGCGCATATCAACGTGAGCATCGAAGAACCCATGTTCACGTTCAACGTTCCAGAATTGCCACAGGAAAGAGTCATCAACAAGCACACGGCAACGGTCGGCGAAGCGTTGCCCCCTCAGGTTGTAGAACTCATTTCCCGCGCCAAACTCCCCGCCTTGCTCATCGGGCAGTACGAACGCGGCGACATCAGGAATGAAGTGGTCCACCTTGCCCACAGCGGACGGATGCTCGTACTGCCCGAAATCATCTCCGACGTGCCGGGCAACCAGCTGATGAACGCTTTCGACCGGCTTTGCCAAACGCCCGGCTTCGCACTCCCCGATGTCATCGTGCATATCGGCGGCAACTTCGTCCACAAGTCTTTTAAGAACGTATTGCGAACCAGCGAGTGTCAGGTGGTTCGCATTGGGCGGGACGCAAACTTGCCCGACACTTTCTGCAACGTCACCCACTGGGTACGCACGGCCGAGCAGCCGGCTTTGGCACAGCTCTGCCGAACGCTCCCGGCGAACAACAGTCACGTATTGGAGGCAAACAAGGCATTGGCTCGCGTCAGCAAGGAAATATACCCGAAGGCGACCGGCAAACTCACGTTCGACACGGTTATGCTCGCATTGCGCGATGCCACGGAGCAGATTGACGGAGACTTCTTCACCCTTCATCTTGCCAACAGCACCGCCGTGCGCGCGGCCGCCAAGGTGTTCAGCTCCGGCACGTTCCCCATTTTCTGCAACCGCGGGGTCAACGGCATCGAGGGGTCGCTCTCCGCGGCGGTGGGCTACAGCATGGCGATGTGGGGACTTAGTTTGGTGGTGATTGGCGACCTTAGTTTTTTCTACGACGTCAACGCCTTGTGGAACGTGGAGTTGCCCGACAACCTCCGCATTCTGTTGGTCAACAACGCTCACGGCGGCATCTTTGACCAACTACCCGGACTTGAACAGTCACGGGCTCGCAACAGTTACATAGCCGCAGGTCAATATGAAATGGACTACAACGCCGAGGGCATTGCCCGTACGTTCGGCCTCGATTACACACGGGCCGAATCCCTCGCTGAACTAAAAGAAGCCTTGCCCCTTTGGCTCACAGAAGGGGGCAATGCTCATTTGCTGGAAGTTCGGATTTGACAATTTGAGGTCGGGGGCGAATGATAACGATGCAAAATGGCAAGTACAATGCTCGCGGACTACGTTCATTGTACTTGCCTGAGGACGCTACCCCCAAAAACTATTCCAACCCCATCACCATTTGTTCAAACTCCGACGGGGGGCAGAGAGCCTTGTTCCGCATTTTGCTTCGGTAGTTGTAGACGGTGGCCACGCTGAAATCGAGGAAGTGGGCAATGCGAGTGGTGTCCGTTACGCCCAGACGGATAAGGGCGAAGATGCGCAGCTCGGTGTTGAGCTGTCCCTCGCGCTTGCAGTGCAGTTGTGAGTCGGGGCGCAGCAGGGCGTTGAACTGTTCGATAAACTGTGGGTAGAGCGTGAGGAACGCCGCGTCGAAATCGGCGTAGAATTTGTCCTGTTCCTGCTTGATGCCCTGTTCGCTTTTCGCCGCCTTTTCCAGTTCCTCCACGCGGTGTTCCTTGAGCATTCGCAGGGTGTAGCGGCGGTATTCCGCCAGCGTGTCCAGGTAGCCCCGGCAGCGGTCCAGGTAGCGCGCTATGTATTCTTCTTTCACCTTGTCCGTCATGCGCAGACGGGCGTAGGTTTGTTGCAGTTCCTCGTTGGTGGCCTGCACCTTGTCGAGTGCGCTTTGCATCCGGGCGTTGGCCTCCTGAATTTTCTCGTTTGCTGCCGCCAGTTGGCTGTTGGTGCGCTTTTGTTCGCGGCGCAGGGCGCGGAGCTTGCGTATTTGCTTGCGCAGGAACACCACGGCGCAGCTCACGCCGACGAGCAGCACGCCGAGCGACACGATGAGTATGTGCATGTTGTGCCGCCGTTGCCGTTCGTCCTGTTTGTACTGTTTGCTGATGATGGGGAAGATGTGCGACGTCTCGATGGCGCGCAGTTGGGCCTTGCAGTAGCTGGCGTCCTCCATGGAGCAAAGCAGGTAGACGTAGGCCCGTTCCACGTCGCCGTTGTCGTAGAGCTGCTGCGCCAGCAGGGGCAGGGCCTGGTACTCGTTCGTGGCCAGTTTCATGTCGGCTATGGCCGTGAGCGTCAGGTAGTAGGCGGCGCGTTCCTTGTTGCCTAAGTTGAGGTAAGCCTGTGCCGCCGTGAAGCAGATGTAGGGGTTGGGATTGTTCTTGTCGGAGCGTTGCAGGTAGGGGAATAGTTTTTGCAGGGCCTCGTTTGCCTTTCCCATGGCCAGGAGTTTGTCGGCCTCCACAATGTCGCGGTCCTGCTTGCTGCCCATGTCGGCTTGCAGGAGCGAGTCGCGGTAGTTCATGGACTTTTCTTGCAGCAAGCGGTGCAGCGACTTCATCTTCGTGTAGTCGGCCATCCATCCGTATATGGTGCGCTGCGTGCGGTAGTAGTAGAGAAGGAGTTCCTTGTTTTGCTTGTGTTGGTGAAGCACGTTTTGCACCTTTTTCATCTCCGCTTCGGCCTCGCCGTAGAGGGCGGCCACGCCGAAGATTTCCGCTTGCCCTATGTGCACGTAGGCTTGCAGCGACTCGTCGGTGGCGTATTCGGGGGCGTTCCTTATCTCGTCGAGAACCACCTGCGCCGAGTCGGTCTGATAGTGCGAGTAGAGGTTGAACACTTCTTTGAGCAAGCCGATGCGGTTGTATCCGTTGGTCTGGCGGCATTGCTCTTTGAGGCGGTCTATCTGCGTTTCGCGCTGCTTGTGCAGGTCGGCCTTTCGCTCAATCAGGCGGTCCAGCACGGCAAGTGCCTCCTCGGTGTCGTCCTGCAAGGTGACGGGTTGCGCCGTGAGGCTGATGGGAATGAGCGTAAGTGACAGTATAAGGAAACTGAGGAGAAACGGGTTCTTCATCGGTCGGGCGTGTCTGTTTTTCATGGTTTTTTGTCTCGTCAAAGATAGGAAAGTTTCGGCAATTGGCTTCTTTGCGCCTCGCCGAACTTTTAAAACGGTTTACAATTCCCGTACGGTTATAGCAATGCAAGGTGTTGGAATACAATGCTTTAAGCTTTCAAAGACTTTATATTTCGTTTGGTACGCGTTGTGCGGACGGCTGGGCAGGGGTAACTTTGTAAAACAAATCAAACGACATGAGAAACAAACTATCCCTCTTCTTCTCTCTGCTCCTTGCCTGCGTCCTGCAAGCGGGAGCTAAACCGCAAAAAACAGTCAGCGTGCAGCCCGCCTCGTGGTGGAGCGGCATGAAGAACCCCTCGCTCCAGCTCCTCGTCCACGGCGACGGGGTGGGGCGGTGCCAGGCCTCGCTCACCTCGCAAGGCATCCGCGTTGACAGCATTGTGCGACCGGCCAATCCGAACTACCTTATTATATATGTCAACACCGCTGGGGCGGCTCCGCAGAAGTTCAATGTGGTGCTTAGCGGCAACGGGCGCACTACAAAGATACCCTACGAGCTTCGTCGGCGCGACGCCGAAACGAGGGCGCAGGGCTTCGACGCATCCGACGTGCTTTACCTGCTCATGCCCGACCGCTTTGTCAACGGTGACCCGCAGAACGACGTGGTGAAGGGGCTGCTCGAAAATTCTTCGAGCCAAGCTCCCGACGCCCGCCACGGCGGCGACCTGGCCGGCATGATAAAGGCTTTGCCCTACCTCGACAGCCTGGGCGTAACGGCCGTTTGGCCCACGCCTCTGCTCGTGAACGACATGCCCGGCACGTCGTACCACGGCTACGCCATCACGGACTACTACCAGATTGACCCTCGTTACGGCTCGAACGAACTCTACCGCCAGTTTGTGGCCGAGGCTCACCGCCGCGGCATGAAGGTGGTGCAGGACATGGTGTTCAACCATTGCGGCGACCACAATTTCCTCTTCACCGACAAGCCCGACTCCACGTGGTTCAACTACCGCAGCGAGTACGTGCAGACGCGCTATAAAATTTCCTCCGTCAACGACCCCTATGCCTCCGCCGAGGACAAGACGAACGCGCAGGACGGCTGGTTCGTGGCCTCCATGCCCGACCTCAACCAGCGCAACCCTCACGTCATGCGCTACCTCATTCAAAACTCCATCTGGTGGATTGAATACGCCGGCATCGACGGCATCCGCCAGGACACGTATCCCTACGCCGACCGCCAGGCCATGGCGCAGTGGTGCCGCGAGGTGGTGGCGGAATACCCGAGGTTTAACATCGTGGGCGAAACGTGGCTCAGCACCAACACGGGCGTGAGCTACTGGCAAAAGGACAGTCCCGTGGCCACGGCTGACTGCAACTCTGAGCTGCCCACGGTGATGGACTTCCCCCTGATGAACTTGCTCTGCTCCGCGCTCGACGAGGAAACGAACGACTGGGACAAAGGCCTGGCCCGCATCTACGAATACCTTTCCCAGGACCGCGTATACGCCACCCCGAACAACCTGCTCACGTTCCTCGACAACCACGACACCGACCGCTTCGCGCCCGCAGCAAGCCGCGCCTCGCAGCGCAACCGCTACGAGCAAGCCCTCACCCTGCTGCTCACGCTCCGCGGCATTCCCCAGCTCTACTACGGCGACGAGCTGGCCATGAGCGCGAACAAGTCCAGGGGCGACGGCGTGTTGCGCCAAAACTTCCCCGGCGGTTTTCCCGGCGACAGCGTCAACGCCCTCACGGGCCAAAACCTCACGCCGCTCATGCAAAAGACGCTCTCGTTTGCCCGCCGTATGCTCAACTGGCGCAAGGGCAACGACGCGATAGCCAAAGGCTCGCTCCGCCACTTCGCCATCCGCAACGGCGTGTATGTCTACGCCCGTCAGTACGGCGGCCGCACCGTCACGGTTCTGATGAACGGCACCAACCAGCCCGCTTGCGTCAGTCTTGCGCCTTATGCCGAGGTGTTGCCAAAGTCCGTGGCCCGCGACGTGATTTCAGGGCGCACAATCGACCTCGGCCAAGGCACGCTCCAGCTCGACGTGCGAGGCACGTTGGTTCTCGAATTCTAAGGCTTTTCATGCTTCATAGGCGTGCGTCGAGAGTTCTCCGCCGCCGCACCGCAGTCCGCCCGCCGACGCACTCGAGTACGTCCACGGGCGGACTCCAGTTCTCCCACGGGCGCACTCGAGTGCGTAGGCGGGCGTACTGGAGTGCGTCCACGGGCGGACTCCAGTACATTGCGGATGTACTCAGGTTTCTCGCCGGAGTATTTTTGTTTTCCGCCAATGTACTCCTCCCAGGCCATGGATTATTGCGCCTACACGGGTTGGCGTGGCAAAAACCACGTGCGTATTGACAACGCCACCCCACCAAAAAACGCCCGCATCGCCGGAACGATAAGCACCGTTCCGATAGCGAAAAGCAAGCACTTGTTGCAAAAATGTTGCATAAATGACAGAAAAACCGCACATTCGCAAGCATAAGTTTGCAAATGTGTGGTTTTCTCCGTAATGTTGCACCGAAATATTTGGTTCTACAACGAAAATTTCCAAGGTAAAAATGAAGAAGAACCTATCCTTTTTGTTAGGCTCGCTGCTCGCGCTGCCTGTTATGGGGCAAAGTGTCAACGTAGTGGTGGGCAACGTGACCTACGCGTTCTCCGCGACGAAGATGGGCGAGGCCGCATACTCTGACAACGGCACGAAACTGACCGTGCAGGGTATGACGTTCAACGTGGACGACATCACGGAGATAGACTTAGTGAACACCGCCGTCGACGACGGAACGGTGCAGGTGACTTACGGAACTTCCGCCGCCCAGCTGTTAGTGGCCGGAAACGTTGCCCCTTACCTCACCATTGCGACCGAAGGGGCGCACGTAAGCATTACGCAGAGCGACCTCGTGGCCGAGGACACCTGCGGCGAAATCACTTATTCGCTCTCTGGCAGCACCGCCAACGGCGAGTTTGCCCTCACCGGCTCGTACAAGGCGAGCATCGAACTCAACGGCCTGACGCTCACCAACCCCAGCGGCGCGGCTCTGAACATTCAAGACGGCAAGCGCATTTCGCTCAGCGTGAAAAAGGACACCGAGAACACGCTGACCGACTGCGCCAGCGGCGAGCAGAAGGGCTGTATCGCCTGCAAGGGACACCTTGAACTCAAAGGCAAAGGCACGCTCAACGTGTACGGCAACACACTCCACGGCATCTACGCCAAGGAGTACGTAACCGTGAAAAACCTCACGCTCAACGTCCTGGCCGCCGCCAAGGACGGCATCAACTGCAATCAGTACTTCGCCATGGAGAGCGGCACAGTGACGTGTTCGGGCCTGGGCGACGACGGCGTGCAAGTGTCGTACAAGGACGATACCGACCGCGACGCGGAAGACACCGGCAGCGTAAGCATCACGGGCGGCACGCTCAACATAGCCACCACGGCCAAGGCCTCGAAGGGCATCACCGCCGAGGGCAACGTCGACATTACGGGCGGAGAAATCACCCTTGCCTGTTCGGGCAACGGCACGTGGGACAGCGACAACAGCAAGACGAAGGCTTGCGCCGGAATCAGTTCGGACGCGAACGTAACCATCGGCGGCGGAACGCTCTCACTGACCAGCACCGGCGCGGGCGGCAAGGGCATCAGCTGCGACGGCGAACTGAACATTTCGGGCGGCTCAACCACCGTAAGCACCACGGGCGGACTCTACGCCTACGTCAACGGAACGGAATATACCAACTATACGGGAAACACCGACAACCTGTCCACCTCCTACAAGTCGTCGCCAAAGGGCATGAGGACCGAGGGCAACGTCAACATATCGGGCGGAACTGTCAACGTGACCACCACAGGCAACGGCGCCGAGGGCATTGAAAGCAAGGCGGTGATGACCATCACCGACGGCACAATCGTTGTCAACGCCTACGACGACGCGCTCAACTCTTCGAGCCACATGTACATAAAGGGCGGCGACATCACGGCCGTAGCCTCGAACAACGACGGCCTGGACTCAAACGGCAACATGTACATCAGCGGCGGCGTAATCCGCGCCTTCGGCACAAGTTCGCCTGAGTGCGGCATCGACGCCAACGAGGAGGACAACTATTCCGTCATCTTCACGGGCGGAACGCTGCTGGCCGTAGGCGGCGGCAACTCCGTGCCAAGTACGTCGGAGTCGACACAGCCCTACGTGAGCGGCTCGGCGTCTGTCACGGCCAATACCGAAATCACGTTGAAGAGCGGCGACACCACGCTCGCCACGTTCACCGTGCCGTCCACTTACTCCTCGTCATCGTCGTCGCAGGGCGGCGGTCCCGGCGGACGTGCCGGCGGCGGTCCTGGCGGAGGCGGCGGTGGCGGAAGCTGGGGCGGCCGTGGCAGTTGCTCCGTGCTGGTGTCGTGCGCCGGACTGACCTCGGGCAGCAGTTACACCCTTACCAGCGGCTCTTCGTCATCGTCCGTCACGGCCAAACTCACCGGCAGCTCCAGCAGCGGCGGCGGAGGCGGTTGGCATTAACCGCAACGGCGTTCACGCAAAATCAGCGTGCAAGACAAACATTCGGGATGTCTTGCACGCTGATTGGTTTGTGTCCGCGCCGTCGGGGTTAGAACCTGCGCCCGGAAATGATGCTGAAAAACGTTTTCAGGAGAATTTTGAAGTCGAACCACAACGACTGGTGTTCCACGTAGTAGAGGTCGTAGTCGAGACGGCGGAGCATCTTCTCCATTGTGTCGGTATAGCCGTTGTAGAGGGTGGCGTACGACGTAACGCCGGGGCGGTAGGCGAAGAGCTCGGCGTAGCGAGGGTTGCGCTCCATTATCTGGTCGATGTAGAACTTGCGCTCGGGGCGGTAGCCGATGAACGTCATGTCGCCTCGCAGAACGTTCCACAGCTGCGGCAGTTCGTCGAGGTGGTGCGCCCGCAGGAAACGCCCCATCCTGGTGAGCCTCGGGTCGTTGGTCGTTCCCTCCAATTGCAGTTCGGGCCCGTTCTTTTCGGCATCGGTGTTCATGCTGCGGAACTTGATGATGCGGAACGGCTTTCCGCCGCGCCCGATGCGTTCCTGAAAGTAGAACACGGGACCTCCGTCTTCGAGTTTGATGGCAATGATGCAAAAAAGAATGAGCGGCGAAAAGAGAACGAGGGCTATGATTGATCCTATGTAGTCGATGAGTCGTTTCATTCGGTACTTCGCTTGAAGCATCGGCAAAATTAATTCTTTTTTCAGTATATGCACTATTCAGCACCGCACAACTTGGCTGCGGCGACACATAAAGAAAGGCCGCAATGCGCATTTCTTGCATTGCGGCCGTCCGGTTATAGCCGTTCGCCACGAGGGCGAATAGACTTAGGCGGAAGGTTTATTTCGTTCCGTCGGTCTCGGTGAGGTCGGTGGGACACATTGTCACCGTGACGCAGTTGCGCTGCTTGAGCAGCACGTTGTTCACGAAGTCCTGAATGTCCTTGGGCGTAACGCTCTTGAGTGTCTCTTCGTAGCCCGTGCAGTTGTCCTTGCCCCAAAGGGTCTTGTTGAGGATAAGGCCCGTCCAGTACTCGTTCTTCTTCTGGTTGTTGGCAAACTCTTTCAGTTCGAAGGTGATTACCTTGTCGAGTTCGTCCTTCGTTACGCCGTTCTTCGAGATGTCGTCAAGACCCTCCTTCATCAACACGAGGGCAGAGTCGATCTTGGCGGGCTTCACGGGGCACTGGATAGCCATCTGGTAGTCGTCGCGCACACGGTAGTCTGCACTTGCTCCGGCGTAAACGCTGTAAGCGAAGCCGGCGTCCTCGCGGATGCTCTTCAGGTAACGCTGCGTCAGCACTTCGCCCAAGGCGTTCACTACGGCGGCCTCCTTCATGCTGTAGGGGCTTGTGCCGTGCCAAACCTGAACGATCATGGCCTGCGGCGTTTCCATCGAACGGGTGAAGCGGTTGGTGTGTACGCCCTCAGCGGGGAACACGTGGTTGGCGGAGTACTTCTCGCGCTGCTTCACGGCCTTGAGCGGAGCAATGTACTGCTCGGTAAATTCGCGCAGGGAGTCTACGTCGATGGCGCCGGTGAAGAAGAAGTCGAAGTCGCCGCCGGCATTGAACCGCTCGCTGTAAATCGCCTTAATCTTCTCGTAGTTGGCGTCCTTCAAGTCGCCAAGCGTCATTGAGCGGCGCAGGGGATTGTGGTCGTAGAGCGTGGCGCTGATAGAGTCGGAGAGAGCCTTCATGGGCTGCTTCTCGGCGTTGGCCAGCGTTGTGTGCAGGTAGTCCATCGAGTTGTTGTAAGCCTCTACGTCGTTGCAGGGCTTCTGGAAGCGCAGGTAAATCGTTTCGAAGAGCGTGCGCAGGTCCTTGGGCGTGGAGAGTCCGGAGAGGCCCTCGGTGGTGTGGCCAAGCGACACGGAGCAAGACACTTGCTTGCCGGCCATCTTCTTTTGCAGTTCGGTCGACGTGAAGTTGCCAAGACCCGTAGAGCCAATGATGGAAGCCATCAGCTCAGTGTTGATGAAGTCCTTTTTGAGCAGGTCGTTGTCGCCGCCGAAGCTGCGCGCCTCGAAGAGAATTTCAGAGTCGTTGTAGTCCGTCTTCTTGAAGAACACGCGTGCGCCGTTGGAGAGCGTCCAGCAGGTGTAGCCGAAGTCGGCTTCGGTTTCGCTCGTGATTTTGCCTTTCTTGGGAAGTTTGGCAATGAGCGGCTCGTTCTTCACGTTGTCCACGTAAGCCTCAATGGTTGCGTTGGCGGCAGCGGCTACGGCTTGCTTGAAGTCGGCTTCGGTAGGCACGGTAACGCCCTCCTTGTCGGGGTACATGGCGAGGCATACGAAGTTGGTGTCGGTGCGGGCTGTGAGTTCGGAGAACAGGCCGCTGACCATCGGCACAAGCGCGTTCTGCTGTTTCAGCATGGGGGCAACCATCTTGTAGAGTTTGTACTCAGTCTCCACAGAGGGGATGGGGTCGTTTTCGAGGAAGTGGCGCACGTACTGCGGCACGTAGAAGGAGTTCTCCTGCTTCTCGCGGTTGTTGTAGATAGTCTCAATCTGGCTCTGGAACTCCTCGTTGGCACGGTCGAGCTCGGTGGCGGTGAAACCGTACTGAGCGGCACGCTTAACCTCTTTGAGGATAGCTTCGAGGGCAGCCTTGTCCTGGTTGGGACGGGGCAGGATGGCGATGCCGAAAGCGTCCTTCGTCTTCGACATGATGTAGTTGTCCTCGTCGGCACTGGCGGCAATGAAGGGGCAGTCGCCCTTTTGCGCCATCTCTTCGAGGCGGGCGTTGAAAGCAGAGCTGGCCAAACGGATGGCGTACTTCATCACGAGGTAGCTCGACGAGTTCTTCATCTCCTCGGGAATGAACGGGTCGTGCTTGAACATGATCTGGATAACGGCCTGCGGCTGTTCCTTGTCCTTGTCGATGACGTAGATGGGCTGGTCGTTGTCGGGCACGGGGTAGTGTTCGTACTTGGCGGCGTTTTCGGGCATCTTGATGGCCGTGAAGAGGTCCTTAATCTTCTGCTCCACCTTGTCCACGTCGATGTCGCCCACAATAATAATGCCTTGCAGGTCGGGGCGGTACCACTTCTCGTAGTAGGCTCGCAGTTCGGCGGGCTTGAAGTTGTCCACCACGCTCATAAGGCCGATGGGGTAGCGGTGGCCGTAGCGCGAGTTGGGGTAGAGGGTGGGGAGGTTGCGCTCGAAGATGCGGCCCGACGCGCTGGAACGCATACGCCACTCTTCGTGAATTACGCCGCGCTCCTTGTCAATCTCCGTAGGGTCGAGGGTCAGCCCGTCGGCCCAGTCGCGCAGGATGAGCAGGCACGAGTCGACGTTCGTCTCCGTTACGGGCACGTCGTCGATGTTGTACACCGTCTCGTCGGTCGAGGTGTAGGCGTTGAGGTTTTGGCCGAACTTCACGCCGATGCGCTCGCAGAAGTTGAGCAGCTTGTCGCCGGGGAAGTGGTCAGTGCCGTTGAAGCACATGTGTTCAAGGAAGTGGGCAAGTCCGCGCTGGTTTTCCTCCTCCTGCACCGAACCCACCTTCTGGGCGATGTAGAAGTTAGCGCGGTTCTCAGGCAATGCGTTGTGGCGAATGTAGTAAGTCAGCCCGTTGGGCAGCTTGCCGATTCGCACGGCTTGGTCCACGGGCAGCACGTCGGCCTCCTGCGCCAGCGAGGGCAGGGCTACGAACGCCACCAGCATGAGCCAAATGACTTTGAGTTTGTTCATATAAATATTGTTGGTTGTGATTGTTTCCGTATGGTTGACCGATTTGCGGGAGGGCGTTAATCGTTGACATTGTGCTAACTTACTGAGCGCGTTCCCCAGACAAATCAGTTGCAAAAGTAGCCAATTAATTGCGCTACTTCCTGATTTTAAAACAAATTCGTAATTTCGCAGTCAATAACGGCGGTCCTGTGTGGTCGCGGCACAAATACTTTTCAGGCAAATTCTGAACAATGATTCGCAAGTTCGACTTCTTGGTAATTGGTTCCGGCGTGGCCGGGATGAGTTACGCCCTCCAGGTGGCCGCCTCGGGCAAAGGCAAGGTGGCTCTCGTATGCAAAACAACTATTGAGGAAGCCAATACGGCAAAGGCGCAAGGGGGCGTGGCTTCGGTGACGAACCTTAAAGTGGACGACTTTGAAAAGCACATAAAGGACACCATGATAGCCGGCGACTACATATCCTCGCCGCAGGCCGTGGAGCAGGTGGTGCGCAACGCCCCTGAGGGCATCGACCGACTGGTACGCTGGGGCGTGAACTTCGACAAGAAGGAAGACGGCACGTTCGACTTGCACCGCGAGGGCGGACATTCAGAGTTCCGCATCCTGCACCACGCCGACGACACGGGCTTTGAAATTCAGCGCGGCTTGATTGAGGCAGTGCGCCACCACCCCAACATCACCGTCCTTGAAAACCATTTCGCCGTAGAAATTATCACGCAGCACCACCTTGGCGTGGAGGTGACGCGCCGCACGCCCGACATTGAGTGCTACGGAGCTTACGTACTCGACCCCGACACGCAGAAGATAGACACGTTCCTCTCGCGCGTCACCGTGCTTTGCACCGGCGGCTGCGGAGCCGTATACGCCACCACCACCAACCCCGAGATAGCCACCGGCGACGGCATAGCCATGGCCTACCGAGCCAAGGCGACCGTTGAGGGAATGGAGTTTATTCAGTTCCACCCCACAGCCCTCTACAACCCGCGCGAGAAACACCCCGCCTACCTCATCACCGAAGCCATGCGAGGCTACGGCGGCATTCTCCGACTGCCCAACGGCGAGGAGTTTATGCAGAAGTACGACAAGCGGCTCTCGCTCGCCCCGCGCGACATCGTGGCGCGCGCCATCGACAAGGAAATGAAAATCCACGGACTTGACCACGTGTGCCTCGACGTGACGCACAAAGACCCCGAAGAAACAAAGAAGCACTTCCCCAACATCTACCAGAAGTGCCTCTCCATAGGCATCGACATCACCCGTCAGTACATCCCCGTAGTCCCCTGCGCGCACTACCTCTGCGGCGGCATCAAGGTGGACCTCAACGCTTGTTCGTCCATTCATCGGCTCTACGCCGTGGGCGAATGTTCTTGCACGGGCTTGCACGGCGGCAACCGTTTGGCCTCCAATTCGCTCATCGAGGCGGTGGTCTACGCCGACACGGCAGCCAAGCACTCGCTTGAACACATTGCCGAGTACTCATTCAACGACAAAGTGCCCGAATGGAACGACAAAGGCACGCTCACGAACGAAGAGAAAGTGCTGATAGCTCAGGATGCCAAGGAAGTGGAACAGGTTATGTCGGCCTACGTGGGCATTGTCCGCTCCGATCTGCGCCTTAAACGCGCCTGGACGCGCCTCGACCTGCTCTACGAAGAGACGGAAGAACTCTACAAACACGTTAAGGCCACCCGCGACATCTGCGAACTGCGCAACATGATCAACGTGGGCTACCTAATCACCCGCCAGGCTCTCGAACGCAAAGAGAGCCGCGGCCTGCACTACACGGTGGACTACCCGAAACACGCGTACGACCAAAACTGACACATTACAGAAATAGGGTAGGGGGAGAGACTCAACACTCCCCCCCCCCCTTATTTATCATGTGATAATCCCGTTTTAATATTCATTGCTTGTATAAACGAAGGCGGCGGAACGCCCATAGCCGCAAAATTGGCTTCGGAGCGTTCCGCCGTTGTTTTATGCGTTATCGCGCATGGCGCGGAGGTGGTTGCGCTGGTTCTCGGTGAGGTTGGTCGGCAACTGCACGTTGTAGGTGAGGATTAAGTCGCCGAACGTGCCGTCGGGCTTTTGGCGGCCTTTGCCTTTGAGACGCACCTTTGCGCCGTTCTGCGTTTCGGGTTTTACCTTGAGCCGCAACTTGCAGCCCGGGGTCTGCAAGAGGATTTCTCCACCGAGCAGAGCCGTGTAGAGGTCGATGTTGACAGAGGCGTTGAGGTTGTATGCCGCCGCGCTTTGACGGAAGCGAGTGCCACTGCGCGCCGTACCGCCCACTGAGCCGAACAAATCCTCGAAGAACGACGAAAAACCGCCGCCCTGCCCGCCAAACTGGCTGAAATCGAAGCCCCCCATACCGTCTGCGCCAAAGCCGCCGTAAGGTTCTCCGCCGGCTTGCGCCGCCCGTTCGTAAGCGTCGGCCTGTTCCCAGTTTTGCCCGTATTTGTCGTACTTGCGGCGTTTCTCGGGGTCGAGCAACACCTCCTTTGCCTCGTTCAGAGCCTGCATCTTTGCCTTTGCCTTGGGGTCGTCCTGGTGCAGGTCGGAATGGAACTGCTTTACACGCCGCTTATAGGCGTTGCGCAGCTCCGACTGCGGAATGTCCCGTGGCACTCCCATAATCTTGTAGTAATCAATAAATGCCATGATTCGTTTGTGCTTTTGTTTTCACTCTTTTGTGCAACAAAATAAGTGCCAATAAGCCCCAACGGCATAAGTATTTCGCGGTTTTTCCCCAGTTCGCCACTATAAATAGGTGCGGCAGGGGACGGACAGCCGTTTTTTTAAGTACTTTTGCAATGTCTGCCACGGCTTAGAGCCACAGTGTGGCACGACGAAGTTTTCACTTGCATAAATAAACAGAAAGATATATGTACACCGTAGACGAACTCAACGACCGGTTGATAGACCTCGCTTTTTCCGAAGACATTGGCGACGGCGACCACACCACCCTTTGCTGCATCCCTGATGACGCAATGGGCAAGTCGCGCCTGCTCATTAAGGAAGAAGGCATACTGGCAGGTATGCGCATTGCCAAGGAGATATTCCACCGCTTCGACCCCACAATGCAGGTGGAGCAGTTTATGGAAGACGGCGCAAAGGTGAAACCCGGCGATGTGCCGATGGTGGTAACGGGAAAGGTGCAGTCGCTCCTGCAAACCGAACGCCTTATGCTCAACGTGATGCAGCGCATGAGCGGCATCGCCACCATGACCGCCAAGTATGTGGAGCGCCTTAAAGGCACAAACACCCGCGTACTCGACACCCGCAAGACAACCCCGGGTATGCGTATGCTCGAAAAAGAAGCGGTGAAGATAGGCGGCGGGTGCAACCACCGCATTGGCCTGTTCGATATGATTTTGCTCAAAGACAACCACGTGGACTTTGCCGGCGGCATCAGTCAGGCTCTTGACCGCTGCGCACAGTACCAAAAGGCGAAGGGCTTGAACCTGAAAGTGGAGATTGAGTGCCGCTCGTTCGACGAAATTCGTCAGGTTATGGCACATGGCGGCGCAGACCGCATCATGCTCGACAACTTCTCAGTAGAAGACACGCGCAAGGCGGTGGAGATGATTGGCCACAAGTTCGAGACGGAATCGAGCGGCGGCATCACCTACGACACCCTGCGCGACTACGCCGAATGCGGCGTAGACTTCATCTCGGTAGGTGCGCTGACGCACTCTGTGAAGGGATTGGACATGTCGTTCAAGGCTTGCTAAAAACATTCAATCACTCGTGGGGGAACAAGGGATAAGCGTCCCCTGTTCCCCCACATTATTTTCCCATACTTTCCAAACTCATGAAACGATCACCTCTTTCCTGCCAAAATATATCCATTCTGCTCGTGCTTGCCGTGTTTATGGCTCTGCCCATGAACCGCGCCTCGGCATGTACGAGTTTTCTTGTAGGCCGCAAAGCCTCGACCGACGGCTCGGCGTTTATCACGTACAACCAGGACGACTACGGAATGTACGGCACGCTGCAATACCTGCCAGCGGCTCGCCACAAAGCCGGCGAGATGCGCAAGATAATCGACGGCGACACAAACCATTACCACGGCGAAATCCCCGAAGCACCGTATACCTACGGCGTGATGGGGTATATCAATGAACATCAAGTGGCCATTACAGAAACAACCTTTGGCGGACGCGCCGAACTGGAAGATCCAAACGGCGTGATTGACTACGTGAGCCTCATGACCATTGCCCTGCAACGCTCCAAGACGGCACGCGAGGCAATCAGCGTAATGACCACCCTGACGCAACAGTACGGCTACGCCTCGGAGGGTGAAAGCTTCTCCATTGCCGACCCCAACGAGGTATGGATTCTCGAAATGATTGGCAAAGGCAAGGACGAGAAGGGTACCGTGTGGGTGGCCGTGCGCATACCCGACGACTGCATCGCCTGTCACGCCAACCAGAGCCGCATCCACCGCTTTGACATGAAGGACAAAAAGAACGTGCTTTACGCCAAGGACGTTGTGACCTTTGCCCGTAAAAAGGGGTACTTCAAGGGGAAGGATGCCGACTTCTCATTTTCAGACGCTTACGCCCCGGCAGATTTCGCCGCCATCCGTTATTGCGAAACGCGCGTTTGGAGTTTCTTCAACCGTTGGGTTGACGGCATGGACCGCTACCTCGACTACGCCGACGGTCGCCACATTGGTCAGGCTGAGCCTATGCCTCTCTACTTCAAGCCTAAGTGCAAACTCTCCCTGCACGACGTGATGAACTCCATGCGCGACCACTACGAGGGAACGCCCTTCGACGTGACCAAGGACGTAGGGAGCGGACCCTACGAGGCTCCCTACCGTCCAACTCCGCTGGCGTGGGAGTACGAGGGCAAAAAGTATTTCAACGAACGTCCTATATCGACGCAGCAGACAGCAGGGTCGTACGTCATTCAGGTACGCGCCAGCTTGCCCAATGCCGTGGGTGGCGTGCTGTGGTTCGGCAACGACGACCCCAACATGGTAGCTTATACGCCCAACTACTGTTCTGCCACCGCCGCGCCCGAATGTTACCACGCCAAGGACGCTGACGGCGTGACGTTCTCGTGGAACTCTGCCTTTTGGGTGGAGAACTGGGTGTCGAATATGGTGTATCCGCGCTATTCGCAGCTCTTCCCGAGCCTGAAAGCGGCGCGCGAGGAACTCGAAACGAAGTTCCTCAGCCAGCAGGAACAGACTGAGGCGGAAGCTCTTCGCCTCCTTAACGAGGACAGCGAACGCGCCCGCGCCTACCTCACGGACTACGCCGCCAGCTGCGCCAGCACCATGATGAACCGTTGGCGCAAACTGGGCGAATACCTTGTGGTGAAATTCAACGACCAAGCAGTGAAGCCCGAAAAGGACGGCAAGTTCGAACTCACCCCCGACGGTCTCGGCAAGGCCGTGGAACGCCCCGGCTTCAACGAAAGCTACAAGAAGCGCATCATCGAGGAGACGAAAGACAAGTATCTCATCCCCGAAAACTAACCAACGTCCATCCACGTCAATCACCAAAAACATCCCCCCAATGGCCGACGGAAATTTCAACCGTACCCACTTGCCCTACCGCCCCTTCCAAAGCGGTCTGAACGCCGGAAGGGCGCAAATGCACACGCAAGCAATAGAAGCCTTCAAAGTCTGGCTCAGCGAACAGCCCTACTCCGATGAACAAAAGCGCGCCCACGAACTACGCTTCCGCGAGTTGCTGCCGCTTTGAAAGCCACCAATGCCCGAACACTCAGGGCATCTACAACAACTTAAACACTATCTCATTATGTCAGGAACCGATTTATTCCTTTGCCTACTTTCCATCGCATGGGGCGTACTGTGCCTTGTTCTCTTCTTCAAAGTATGGATAATGACCAACGACGTGAAACGCTTGACAGAAGACGTCCGCAAGCTGACGGCACACTTCTGTCAGGAAGATACGCAGATATCTACGCCAGCGAAGACATCCGATGCTTCCACACCGCAGGCGCAAACCATGAAACCCGTTATCGTTCACGATTTCAAAGTAGGCGAAAAACTCACCCACAAAACCCACGGCGGCAAACTGCTGGTAGTAGGCATAAACGACAACCGCATCACCTGCGACAGAGGCTGGTTCTATGGTATAGAAATCTACGATGCCTCCGAACTGAAACGGATTGACTGATAGAACCTATCTGCCGTCGTTGGCACAAAGAATACGCAACAAAAAAGGCAATATTCAAAATAAAAGCCACAAAGGCTTTGCTGTTATAGGATTTTCTTATACCTTTGCACTCGCAAACAAGCAAAAAAGGATTGACTTGCTAGCTCAGCTGGTAGAGCACAACACTTTTAATGTTGGGGTCTTGGGTTCGAACCCCAAGCAAGTCACCAAGTGACTCCTGCGGAATCACGAGTGACTCCAAGCGGA
>CAVGTD010000037.1:0-22434 GCA_963632215.1 Clostridiales bacterium | reverse complement strand
ATACACTAATCCAGCCACTCTTCAACCGTCCAAAGCTCATTGCCCTTGCAGACTATGGCCACCTTGTGCAGGGGCTTTCCGTTCATCAGCTGCGGCAGCCGAGGGTCTTGGGCGTATTGGGCGAGCTGCGCCTTGGCTTCTTCCAGTGCCTTTTGGCCGTCGGCTTCGGTGTCGGCGGTTTTCAGGTATTTCAGCTCCACGAGGTAGGCGTGCGCCACTTCCGGGAAACGGGTGTTGTCGGGAATCATCGTCAGGTCGCAATATCCGCCGTTCAACTCCATTTCTTGAACAACGTAGTAGTAGCCGCTGTGGTTGAGGTAGGCGGCCACGAAGCCCTGCAGGTTTCGCTCAGCCTGCAGGCTGGAGTGTATGCTCGTGCAGTGCTTGTATCCCTCGGCGATGTACTCTACGGCGGGCTTTATGTTGCCGTCCAGAGCCATCACGTCGTACTGGTCGGCCAGGCGGTTGCCGTCAATCTGCGTGTCCTTGTCGTATTCTTCCAGCACGTAGCCGTAGTACTGCCGGCGCACGTTCTCGTTGGGGATGCCCAGCTTCACTCTCCTGCCCCGTTTGCCAATGACGGTGAGCATACCGTAATAATAGAGCAGACTCGGGAACAAGTCGGGGTCGACCAACGCCTCGGCCGGGAAACTCTCTTTGAGATCAGCCCAAATATACCCGTCGTTGACGATTTGCTTCAACACTCCCCGGCGGTTGCCTCTCAACTTGTCGAGGAAGATAATTTTCTTCATCTTGGCATAGTCGGTCATCGTGTTCGGGTCAATCATCTCCTCCGGAGCTTTCCCGAAACGGAGAAAGTGGCGCAGGTAGTAGATAACCATGTCCGTGTTGAACATTTTCGGGTCTGAGTCCAGGCTCTCTTTGGCAAAGCAATAGTTGTCGTACCAAGGCTTCATGTCGCCAATCAGTTGCTCCGTGGGGGCTTTTATCAGCCCGAGACCGCGATAGTACTCAATCATCTCGCGCACCTCCACCTCGCTGAACCCCAGCATCATGTTGAACATGGGGTCCATCGACAGGTTCGTGCCGATGTTGTAGCCGCTGTTGAGGTCGTTGACGGTGACGGGGCTTACGCCCATCATCAGGATGCGCTGGAACATGCCCTTGAACAACTTGAAGAAGTCGCGGTAGAAACCCTGCGCGTGAGTCAGGGCGTGGTACACGGCCTCGCCCTCCTCGCTCAACACGTTGTTGGTGAAGTTGTCGTATTCGTCAATGATAAGGTATAGCTGAATGTCGTTGGACTTGGCTCTCTCGCTAATAAAGTTGAGTTTTGCAGCAGCGTCTTTTTTAACGCTGAACTCTTTAAGAAATGTTTTCGGGTAGTATTGTGCGTACTTTTCTGCAAAACTGTTGATTATAGTTTCGCAGTAGGCGTTGAAATTTTCTTCCAAACTGTCTTTCCCTGCCGATGCTTTTGAAAAGTCAAAATACAGCACTTGGTACTTTCCTTGCAGCTCCGTAGGGTGTGTCTCAATCCAAGTGTCCTTAAACGTTTCGCGGAAAGAATCTTTCTTCCTCACGTCGTAGTAAGCCTGGAGCATCGTCAGGAAAACGCTCTTTCCGAAACGGCGCGGACGGATGAGGTAGAGGAAGTTTCCAGCCTCCTCCATCTTGGGGATATACATGGTTTTGTCAGCCCAGTAATTGTTTTGCTGTCTGATCCACGTAAAGTCGGGTATGCCGTAAGGCAGTCTCTTGTAGTCCATGTTCTTCTTTGTTTTGCGCCAAAGGTACGGATTTGTTTTGGTGATGCGCTTTTTTGCGGCGGGCGTGCAATGAGTGCGCCGCCGCAGGATTGGTGTACTCCGCCGCCGCGCCCCAGTCCGCCCACGGGCGTACTGGAGTGCGGCGGCGGACGGACTCCAGTGCTTTGGCGGGCGGACTCGAGTTCGCCCGTGGGCGTACTCGAGTGCGTTGCGGGACGCACTCGAGTTTTGCGGCGGCGCACTGCGGTCGGCCGGCTTGGCACTTGGTTCGGGCCGGGGAATGCCGCCAAGGCGCGGCGGCCCTGGCGGCGTCAGTCGTACCAGTTGGTGCTTTCCTCGTAGCTGTCGAATTTCAGTTCGGCGGTTACGCCCACGTGGGTCAGGGCGTTCAGCACGAACTCCTGCTCGGAGGGCGGCATGGGGCGGTCGCCTCGCCGCCGCTCGAAGAACGAGGTGCGGTCCCAGCGGCTTATGCAGATGGCCTTGAACTGGTTGTACTGGTCGGGGTACATCTGCTTTTGCATCTTCGTCAGGCCGCGGGCGTAGGTGACGGGCTTGCTGCTGCGGTAGTGGGGGCAGGAGCCGTCGGCCGTGCATCGCTCGGGGTTGAGCAGGTGGAGGATAAACGCTTTCGGGAGCAAGTCGGTGAATGCCAGCTGGTGGAGGCATTCCGATGCCAGCGGGCATTCGGCGTGTTGGCACACGGGGAAAGCGTCGGGCGTGGAGGTGTAAAGTTGTTTAATCATCTTCTATATAAATTTGGGTGATTAATTACTGGAAATATATTCGCTTTACTCGGCTGCTCACGGAGGTGAGCACCTCGTAGGGTATGGTTTCGAGTTTGTCGGATAGTACGGTGACGGGCAGGTTGTCGCCGAAGATTTCCACTTGGTCGCCCTCCTGGCAGTCGATGTCCGTCACGTCGATCATGCACACGTCCATGCAGATGTTGCCTATGTAGGGCGCGGGCTTGCCGCCTACCAGGCAGTATCCGTTGCGGTTGCCGAGGTGGCGGTTAAGGCCGTCGGCGTAGCCAATGGGTATGGCGGCTATGCGCGAGTCGCGGTCTACGAACGAGCGGCGCGAGTAGCCCACGCTGTCGCCGGCCTTGACCTGGCGTATTTGTAGGATGGTGGTGCGCAGTGAGGTGACGTTGTGCAGCCGTCGGTTGTCGATGGGGTCAATGCCGTAGAGGCCCAGGCCGAGGCGCACCATGTCGAGGTGGCGTTCTGGGAAACGCTCTATGCCCGCGCTGTTGCAGATGTGGCGCAGTATGCGGTGCGGGAAAGCGGCCTGGAGCTGACGGGAAGCCTTGTCGAAAAGGTTGAACTGCTGCTCCGAAAATTCATCAAAGTCAGGCGAGTCCGACCCGACAAAGTGCGAGAACACGGAGCGAGGAACAACGGCCGTTTGGCGCGACAGGCGGTCGATGAGTTCGGGCATTTCCGTCTCCGGGTTGAAGCCCAGGCGGTGCATGCCCGTGTCGAGTTTGATGTGTACGGGGAACGACTGGATGCCCTCGCGCTTGGCGGCGCGTACAAGGGCGTCGAGCAGTTTGAAGTTGTACACCTCGGGTTCCAGGTCGTATTGGAAGAGCGTGTTGAACGCCGTCATTTCGGGGTTCATCACGATGATGCCCGTCGATATGCCGGCGCGGCGCAGCTCCGCCCCTTCGTCGGCCACGGCCACGGCGAGGTAGTCCACGCCGCGGTCTTGCAGCGTCTTGGCTATCTCAACCGCCCCGGCGCCGTAGCCCGAGGCTTTGACCATGCACGTGATTTTTTCGCCCCGGGTGAGGAACGAGCGGTAGAAGTTGAGGTTTTCGCCGATGGCTTCGAGGTTGACGGCGAGCGTCGTCTCGTGTACGCGGAGCGAAAGGAGTTCGGCAATCTTCTCGAAGCCGAACTTGCGCGCGCCCTTGATGAGTACCATCTCGTTGGAGAGCGTGTCGATGAGGCCGCTCTCGATAAGGGCTTCGCTCGAGGGGAAGAAAATCTTCTTGACGTTGAAGAGCTGGTGAGCGGCCGATATGTCGCGGCCCACGCCAATGAGGCGGTCTATGCCGCGGCGGTTGACCATTTCGGCCACCTTGGCGTAGAGCTGTCCGGCGGGCAGGCCTGTTTGCAGAATGTCCGAGAGAATGAGCGTTTTCTCCTTCCTTTCGCCCTCAGGACGGCGGTTGAGAAAGTCGAGCGCAATGTCGAGCGACGTGACGTCGGAGTTGTACGTGTCGTTGATGAGCGTGCAGTTGCGCACGCCCTGGATTACCTCGAGGCGCATGGCCACGGGTTCGAGCAGGAGCATTCGGCGGCTGATTTCCTCGGGGGCTATCCCGAGGTAGAGGCACACGGCCAGGCAGTGCGTGCAGTTCTGCACGGAGGCCTCGTCGGTGAAGGGGATTGTCACGGCGTGCTGCTCGCCCTCGTAGCGGTATTCAATGTGCGTAGAGCCTTGCTCCTGCCCCACCCTCGCAATGTAGAGCGGCGCGTCGGCATCCTTGCGCGACCAGCCCAAAAGGCGGCCGGCGAAGGCCGTGCCCTGCATGCACTCGTTTATCACCGGGTCGTCGGCGCAATAGATGACCGCCTCGGCGTCCTTGAACAGAAGGAGCTTTTCGTGGCACTTCTCCTGCACGGTGGCGAAGTTTTCCTGATGCGCCGCCCCGATGTTCGTCATCAGGCCGATGGTAGGCTGAATGATGTCCTTCAAGGCCGCCATTTCGCCCACTTGCGAAATGCCCGCCTCGAACAGGGCCACCTGCGTTTGCGGCGTTAGCAGGCACACGCTTAGGGGTACGCCTATCTGCGAGTTGTAGGAACGGGGCGACCTCGTGACGCGGAGCGACGGGGCGAGCAGCTGGTAGAGCCACTCCTTGACCACCGTCTTGCCGTTCGAGCCCGTGATGCCCACCACGGGAATGTTGTACTCCTCGCGGTGGCGTTCGGCGAGGCGCTGCAGGGCTTTCAGCGGACTGATGACGAGCAGGAAGTTGGCGTCGGCGTAGAGTTGCTCGCGGTCGGCTGGCACTTGCCCCACCACGAAGTTGCGCACGCCGCGGCGGTAGAGTTCGGGAATGTAGTGGTGGCCGTCGCCCAGTTTGGTGCGGATGGCGAAAAAGAGAGAACTTTCGGGGAAAGCCAGCGAGCGGCTGTCGGTGAGGAGCCACTCAATCCGGGCCTCGGTGTCGCCGTAGCGGCGCGCGCCGATAAGGGCCGTTATGTTGTCTATTGTGTAATGCATGGTTGGGGTGCTATATGGTGTTTGTGATGTTAGTCGTTAGGGGCGGGCGTGTGCCACTTTTGCCGGAAAAGCTGCCGGCGGTTTTCCAGTGTCTGCACGAAGCGTTTGTGTTCCTCGCTCTCGGGGTGGAGCGGGCGGTGAGCTGAGGCACGGGCAATGGACTGCCACTCGCGTGCGTACTCGTCCATTTCGGGCGTGAACGCCCATTCGCGGAAACGTTCCCACACGTAGCCGACGGCCTGGTCGGACGGGTGGAGCATGTCCTCTTTGTAGAAACGGTAGTCGCGGAGCTCGTCAGTCACAATCTCGTAGGCCGGGAAATAGGCCGCGCCCTTGAACCGCCGGCACAGGGCATCGATGAGCAACAAGAGGCGTGCCTTGACGCGGGCGTTCTCCACCATGCCGTACTTGCGGTAGCGGTAGGGGCTGAGCGTGAACACCACCTTCAAGTCGTCGCCGCGGAGGGCGAAAAGCCTCGTGAGCGTGTCGCTCCATGCCTCAATGCACTTGTCGAGCGGCAGCTGCTCCTCAACGAAAAGCCGCGCGGGCTGCTTGTGGCAGTTGGCCACGATGCGCCCCCGGCATTCGCCCTCGGCGAGGCGGTATACGTGGTCGGTGCTGAACGTGATGAGAAGAACGTTGAGGCGACTGAACAGCGGGGCGTTGCCTTGGAGCTGGTCCTCCAACAGGCGGCAAAGCCCGTCCTGCGTTTCCGCGGTGTACTTGGTGGCGTAGTCCCAGTGTCGCCAGTCGCCCTCGGCAGCGCGGAACGTGCCGTCAAGGAGTTGAACGTGTTTTTCTGTGTTGTGCAAGAATTGCTCCACCACGAGGCGGATGCTGTGAGGATTGTAGAGCGTGCCGTGCGGATTGAGGCAGAGCTGGCCGTCGGGGAAGCAGCCGGCCAGGCGGCCGCCGATGTGGTCGGCGAAACACGAGCCGAGGAGCATCACCCGCGAACCGGGCGCGAGGCTGACCAGGCGCGGCGGCAAATCCACTACAGTGCGAAATATCATAACAAGGCAAAAGTACAGTTTTTCTCTATACCCTTGAAGCGATTGCAGTATTATATTTATCTTTGCGAGACGGGAACTAACCCCAGCGTTAGCCCGTTTCCGCAACCCTTTTAATCACGCAAAACAATTCCCGAAAGGTGCGAATACTCTTTCTTTCCGACATACACGGCTCGCTCCCCGCGCTCGATGCCGTATTGGGCTACTACGATGCCCACCACTACGACCAACTTGTAATTCTCGGCGACATACTAAACTACGGCCCGCGCAACGGCCTGTGCAAGGGGCTTGACCCCCAGGGCATCGTCGACCGCCTCAACGCCCGCTCGGCGAGCATCGTGGCCGTGCGCGGCAACTGCGACTCCGAGGTGGACCAGATGCTGCTCAACTTCCCCATTCAGGCCACCTACTCCCTGCTGTCCGACAACGGCGTGCGCTTCTTCGTGACCCACGGCCACGTATACAACGAGCGCAACCTGCCCCCGACGGGCTCGTGCGAAGTGTTCGTCTACGGCCACACCCACCTGCAAACACTCCGTGCGGCCGACGAGGCCCTTGGCACGCCCGTGATTGTCAACACCGGCTCGCCCACGTTCCCCAAGGGCGGAAATCCGCCCACTTTCGCCACCTATGCCGACGGTATGCTGGCCGTGCGCACGCTCGACGGCACCGCCGTCAGCAGCCTTAAAATTAAATAAGCCTCAGCCCCCATTCCTATGCAAAAAACATATACTTACGACGAAGCCTTCGAGGCCTCGTTGAAATACTTTGGCGGCGATGAACTCGCCGCCCGCGTTTGGGTGAACAAGTACGCCATGAAGGACTCTCAGGGTCGCCTCTACGAATGTTCGCCCACAGACATGCACCGCCGCCTGGCAAGCGAGATAGCCCGCATTGAGCGGCAGTATCCCAACCCCTGCGGCGAAGAAGAGATATTCTCCCTGCTCGACCACTTCCGCTACATTGTTCCCGCCGGTTCGCCCATGACGGGCATCGGCAACACCCACCAAGTGGCTTCGCTCTCGAACTGCTTCGTTATTGGCACGGAGGGCGACGGCGACTCGTACGGAGCCATCATGAAAACCGACGAGGAACAGGTGCAGCTCATGAAACGGCGAGGAGGCGTAGGGCACGACCTCACCGGACTGCGCCCGAAAGGCACGCCCGTGAAGAACTCCGCCCTCACGTCGACCGGCATTGTGCCGTTTATGGAGCGTTACAGCAACTCCACCCGTGAGGTGGCGCAGGACGGCCGTCGGGGCGCGCTCATGTTGAGCATATCCATAGAACACCCCGAGGCGGAGGACTTTATCGACGCCAAACTCACCGAAGGACGCATCACCGGGGCTAACGTCAGCGTGAAGATCAGCGACGAGTTTATGCGCTGCGCCGTGGAGGGACGGCCGTTCCGCCAGCAGTTTCCCGTAGGCAGCGAAAAACCCATGGTGGAGAAGACCGTCGACGCGGCGGCCCTGTGGAAAAAGATAGTGCACAACGCCTGGAAGAGCGCAGAGCCGGGCGTGCTGTTCTGGGACACCATTCTGCGCGAGAGCATCCCCGACTGCTACGCCGACCTCGGTTTCCGCACCGTCAGCACAAATCCCTGCGGCGAAATACCCCTCTGTCCCTACGACAGTTGCCGGCTGCTCGCCGTCAACCTTTATTCGTATGTTGACCGCCCGTTTACGCCCGAAGCCAGTTTCAACTTCGAGAAGTTCCGCATGCACGTGGCGCGCGCCCAGCGAATAATGGACGACATCATCGACCTTGAAGCCGAAAAGATTGACGCCATCCTCCAGAAGATAGAAAGCGACCCGCAGAGCGACGAGGTGAAGCACACTGAAAAGCACCTGTGGGAAAAGATAAAGCGAAAGACCGCCATGGGGCGGCGCACGGGCGTGGGCATCACGGCCGAGGGCGACATGCTTGCGGCTCTGGGGCTGCGCTACGGCACTGCCGAGGCCACCGAGATGGCCGTCCGCGTGCAGCAGACGCTTGCGCTGAGCGCATACCGTGAAAGCGTGGAACTGGCCAAGGAGCGCGGCGCATTCCCCATGTACGACGCCAAGCGCGAGGCGAAGAACCCGTTCATCCTCCGCATACGTCAGCACGACGAGGCTCTCTACGCCGACATGGCGAAGTACGGCCGCCGCAACGTGGCTTGTCTCACCATCGCCCCCACAGGCACCACGAGTCTGATGACGCAGACCACCTCGGGCATCGAGCCTGTGTTCCTGCCCGTGTACAAGCGTCGGCGCAAGGTCAACCCCAATGACGTGAACGTCCACGTAGACTTCGTGGACGAGTCGGGCGACTCATTCGAGGAGTACATTGTTTACCACCCGAAGTTCCTCACGTGGATGCAGACGCAGGGCATCGACACGGACCGCCGCTATTCGCAGGAAGAGATTGACGAACTCGTGGCCCGCTCGCCCTACTTCAAAGCCACGGCAAACGACGTGGACTGGCTAATGAAGGTGCGTATGCAGGGGGCAATCCAGCAATGGGTGGACCACAGCATCAGCGTGACGGTAAACCTGCCGCACGACGTGGACGAAGACCTTGTGAACACCCTCTATATCGAAGCATGGAAAAGCGGCTGCAAGGGCTGTACCATCTACCGCGACGGTTCGCGTTCGGGCGTGTTGGTCAGCACCCAAAAGACGGCGAAGAAAACCGAGAGCGAGGCGCAGCCGACCGGCGAGTTCAAGATGCCCGAAGTGACGGAACGGCGGCCCGAGGTGCTGGAATGCGACGTGGTGCGCTTCCAGAACAACAAGGAAAAGTGGGTGGCTTTCGTCGGCTTGCTCGACGGGCATCCCTACGAAATATTTACCGGTCTGCAAGACGACGAGGAGGGCATTGTGCTGCCCAAGACCGTAACGAAGGGAAAGATTCTCAAAACGATTCTGTCCGACGGTTCGAAACGCTACGACTTCCAGTTCCAAAACAAGCGCGGCTACAAGATGACCGTCGAGGGACTGTCGGAAAAGTTCAACAAAGAGTACTGGAACTACGCCAAACTCATATCCGGCGTTTTGCGTTACCGCATGCCCATTGAGAACGTCATTAAGCTCGTTAACTCCCTGCAGCTCGAAAGCGAAAACATCAACACTTGGAAGGTGGGCGTGAGCCGCGCCCTGAAAAAGTACGTGGTGGACGGCACAGAGGCCAAGGGACAGAAATGCCCCAACTGCGGCCACGAATCGCTCGTCTACCAAGAGGGCTGCCTCATCTGCAAGCACTGCGGCGCAAGCCGTTGCGGATGATTTGCGCCCGAAGGGCTACCTTATCCACCAAGCATTGCTTATGACAACACACGAGATTGACGAACTCTCGCTGGCGAACGCACGCCGCCTGTACGAATCGGGCGACATCAGTTCCGTACCCGTCGGTACGCTCGACGGATTGCGGCAGATTCACCGCTATCTGTTCGGCGGGCTGTACGCTTTTGCCGGCACTGTGCGCGACAAAAACATCGCCAAGGGCGGTTTCCGCTTTGCCAACACCCTCTACCTTGAAGCCGCCCTTGCGGCCGTGGAGAGGATGCCCGAGGACACGTACGAACAAATCATAGAAAAATACGTGGAAATGAACGTCTGCCACCCCTTTATGGAGGGCAACGGGCGCAGCATGCGCATTTGGTTAGACCAGATGCTCAAGCGCACGCTTGGCAAGGTGGTCGACTGGCAACGGGTAGACAAGGACCAGTACCTGTCAGCCATGGAACGCTCCCCCATCAACGACCTCGAAATACGCCATCTGCTCAGCCTGAACCTCACCGCCGACACCGACAGCCGCGAGGTGATCTTCAAAGGACTGGAACAGAGCTATTATTATGAGGGGTATGAGAAGTGAACCCCGCACAGCGCAGATGAACTCAAAACAAAAGACATGAAGAACACGTTTGATTTTGTAATTATATATTCTCCACACAACTCTTCTTTTTCGTCCCTCGTCGGGCAGATAAAGGGACACCCTCTGCTGCGCCGCCTCTTCCTTGTTTGCGCCCCGCATGAGGAAGCAGAGGCGAAAGCCTTGGAGGACGACCGCTGCTCGCTGATTGTGACCAATAATTTCCTTGGCACGAAGTTCTTGCGGCAGGTGGCGCAAAAGGCCGACGCACCCTTTACGTTCCTATACCTCAGTCAGCACGAACTGACCTTGGGCTACCGCTGCCTAGAACGCTTCCTCAGCGTGGCCGCCGACGGTGTGGCGAGGGGCGAGCATTTCCTGCTCTACTCCGACCGCCTCGACGAGAACGGGGCACACCCCACGATTGAATACCAGGCGGGGGCGTTGCGCGACGACTTCGACTTCGGTTCGCTTCTGTTGCTCGACACGCCCAGCCTTGCGGATTTCTTCCAAAGTGAAAAAGGCATCCGTTGCCAGTACGCCGCCCTCTACGCCCTGCGCCTCTACATAAGCCGTCAGGGAACGATACGCCGCATTGCCGAACCGCTCTACACCGAAAACTCCACCGATCGCCGTGCGTCGGGCGAAAAACAGTTCGACTACGTTTCGCCCTCCAACCGCGAAGTCCAGGCAGAGATGGAACGCGTATGCACCGACCACCTGAAACAGGTAGGTGCTTGGCTCGCGCCCATTGAGTACGACGAACTGCCGCACGACACGGCTGATTATCCCGTTGAGGCGAGCGTAATCATTCCCGTGCGCAACCGCGTGCGAACCATTAAGGATGCCGTGGGCAGCGCACTCCAACAGGTTGCGCCCTTCAAGTTCAACGTGATTGTAGTGGACAACCACTCCGACGACGGCACAGCTGATGCCGTACGGGAGTTCTGCGGCGACGAACGCGTGGTGCTTCTGCAGCCCGAGCGCACCGATCTGGGCATTGGCGGCTGCTGGGACTACGCCGTGCGGTCGGCACACTGCGGACGCTATGCCGTACAGCTCGACTCCGACGACCTCTACTCTTCGCCCCAAACCCTCGAACGCATTGTAAGCGTGTTCGAGCGTGAAAAGGCGGCCATGGTCATCGGCAGTTACCGCATGGTGAATTTCGCCCTTGAAACGCTTCCGCCGGGACTTATCTCCCACAGCGAGTGGACGGCCGACAACGGGCGCAACAACGCCCTGCGCATCAATGGTTTGGGTGCGCCCCGCGCTTTCCGCACCGACATTCTGCGCCGCATTGGTTTTCCCAATACGAGCTACGGCGAGGACTATGCCCTCGGACTTGCCTTTTCGCGCCACTACCGCATAGGGCGCCTCTTCGACGAACTCTACCTCTGCCGCCGATGGGACGGCAACTCCGACGCAGCACTGAGCGTGGAGAAGCAGAACAAAAACAACTTCTACAAGGACTCGCTGCGCACCATTGAACTTCAAGCCCGGCAGCAACTCATCCGCAAGTGGAACGCACCGCTTCGTGCTGACGAGGTGGAGTCGTTTTTCCGCCACCAGCTCGAACTGTGGGACGAAGCCCGCGAACGGGTTGAGGCTCTGGCAAACGGGGCGGAACTTCGACCGCTCGTTCACAACGACCTTGAACTGGCCGTGCAGTATAACCCCTCTCGCATTGTCAGCACGGGGGCAAAGGTGGACAAGGCCACGATACGCAAACGCCCGTGTTTCCTCTGCGACATAAACCGCCCCGCGGAACAGCGTGAACTTCCCGTATTGGGAAGTCTGCAAGTGTTGCTCAACCCCTACCCCATCCTGCCGCAGCACCTCACCATCCCCACGCGCCGCCACGTGAAGCAGCATTTCTCGCGCTTCGCCTCGCTCATCGACAAAATTGCGTGGAGCTTGCCCGATATGTTCGTCTTCTACAACGGAGCGCACTGCGGTGCGTCTGCCCCGGACCATGCCCACCTGCAAGCGGGCAAGCGAGGGCTTGTGCCTATCGAGAAGAATTGGCAACTCTTCGACAACCGCCTCGAACGCATCTACCCCTCCACCAAAACAGAGGAGGCTGAGATGGAGGAACGCGGCTACGACAGCCGCACGTCGGGAATATTCCTTCTTAAAGGCTATGCCTGTCCGGCTTTCGTTGTCAAAGGACCTGCGAGCGACGAACAGCCTTTCCTTCTCAGCAAACTCATGAGCGTTCTTCCTCAAAACGACGACTGCAAAGAACCCGACATGAACATCCTCTGCTGGCGGCAGCGCGGCACAGCCTCTGCCCCCGACCATATTGTCACCGTGGTGTTCCCGCGCCGGAAGCACCGTCCCGACTGTTACTTCGCCGAGGGACGGAGACAGCTCATCGTCAGCCCGGGCGCAGTGGACATGGGCGGCCTGATTATCACGCCACGCGAGGAGGACTTCCGCAAGCTCACGCCGCGCATGGCGGTGTCCATCCTGCGCGAGGTGACGCTCGACGAAGCGGAGGTGAACGCCGTGGTGCGGAAGCTCCACAACGGGCATCGCCCCACCGAAGCAGGCGGCGGCAAGCCCGAACGCAACGAAACGGCTCTGCTCAAACAACTTGCCGACCGCGACCTCAGCGTAGGTCTGATGCACGAGGCAAGCGTGCCGTTCACACTCAACGGCCGCTTCATGGCCAAGGGCGAAATCGTAAGCGGCGAACAACTTGTGGAGTGTTGCGACGGCGCGGTGAAGTGGAACGGCAACGCCTACAACGAACTGACCTTTACTCCCGAAACGGACGACGCTTTCTTCACCCTCGGCGGCGTGACCATCGGCATTAATTTCCATTGGGAACGAAAGGAAACGCAAAGTTTCCGCGGCAAGCTCCGCTTTATTGTCGACGAGGAAAAACTCGTGGTGATCAACGACATTGCGGTGGAGGACTACCTCGAAAGCGTCATCTCGTCGGAGATGAGCGCATCGTCCTCGCTCGAACTATTGAAGACGCACGCCGTCATCTCGCGCAGTTGGGTATACTGCCAAATGCTTCACCGCATGGAGGGAGAGGGCAAGTCGGGCGACTTCTTCAACTTCATCCACCGTCCCGACGAGAGCATCCGTTGGCACGACCGCTCGGACCATACGCTCTACGACGTTTGCGCCGACGACCACTGCCAGCGTTACCAGGGCATTACCCGGGCGGCACGCCCCAGCGTGAAGCAAGCCATCAACGAAACGCGCGGCGAAGTGCTGCTCAGCGAGGGCAGCCTGTGCGACGCCCGCTTCTCGAAGTGCTGCGGCGGCATGACGGAGCGTTTCGGCACGTGTTGGGACGACAGCGACTACGAATACCTCCAGCCCGTGGCCGACGGCGAAGAACCAATAAACGACGACTTATCCGTTGAGGAAAACGCCGAGCGGTGGATACGAACCAGTCCGGCGGCGTTCTGCAACACCACTGACAAAGCCCTGCTCTCGCAGGTACTCAACACGTACGATCAGGAAACGGCCGACTTCTACCGCTGGCGAGTGGAACTCCCGCAGCAGAAGCTCCGCTCGCTCATTGAGCAGCGCACGCAGATGACCTTTGGCGACATCGTCGACTTGCAGCCCGTGGAACGCGGCGCAAGCGGACGCATCGTCCGTCTGAAAGTAGTGGGTACGGAACGCACCTTCACCATCGGTAAGGAACTCGAAATACGCCGTCTCCTATCCGACACGCACCTTTACAGTTCCGCCTTTGTAGTGGAGCGCAACGGCGTAGACCCGGCGAACAACGTGCCGCAGAGCATCACGCTCCTCGGTGCCGGCTGGGGACACGGCGTAGGCCTCTGCCAAATAGGAGCCGCCGTCATGGCCGACAAGGGCTACGAGTATCGGCAAATTCTCCGCCACTATTATAAAGGTGTAAGCATCCAGCCCCTCTCACGCCTCGTCGGCAAAGAGAAAAAGTAATTTTTCGGCACAACGTACCAAACTGAAAAACAGCTCGCCCACCCTGCTTTGCGCAAGGTGGGCGAGTTGTTTTTTGGTGAGTTCAGGGATTGTTTATTCGTAACCATCTGAAACAAGCCGATATGCGGTAGCCCTTGCTGAGAGTGAACTTTGCATCAAAAAAGGTAAGCCAATGTTCAATCTCAACGAAAGCGACAGATTTTTTTGTTACGGCAAGGCGGCTTGTTTCGGATGGTTACAATTCAAAACGGCGTGATTCGCCGCAGTCTTGAAGTCTGTTGACATACAAAGACAACCTTGGCAACGCAGTCTGGTGGGACTTTTGTTGCCAAGGTTGTCTTTGTTATGTGGCTTGTGGGGCTTTTCGCCTTAGTAAGTGGCGCGGATGCCCGGGCTTATTATGAACGAAAAACTGTGGTCGGCATAGGGAATTTGGTATTTGCCCAACGGCCAAGCTCCCCATGAGTCAACGCAGCCCAGACCCATTTGCTTTTGCGAAATGTGTACCACGGTGAAGGGGCGCGGCGTGAGGTCGCCCGAGTGGAGTTGGTGGGCTTCCTTTACGGGGCCTCCGTCGAGGTCGTCCGTCAGGTAGTTGAGCGAGGCCATTTCGAGGGGTTCGGGGGCGTAGAACGTCAGGCCCTTGTCGGTCTTCGTGTCGTAAACGCTCCACCAGCGCACGTCCGTCTTGTTGCCGCTCTCCTGCGGGCGGATGTAGGGCGAATACTGGTCGGCCACGTCCTGCTCATAGAGGGCGAGGAAGGTCGACGTGTGGCGGTCCTGGTAGTTCTCTATCGGGCCTCGTCCGTAGTAGAGGATGTGGCTGTACTGCGAGGGCATCACGAGCGTCATGCCGAAGCGGGGCAGTATGGGCTTGCTCTTAGCGTTTTTGTTCACTTTGAGGTCTTGCTCCACGATGAGCTTTCCAGTCGGCGTGAGCGTGTAGGTCAGCGTGAGCGAAGCGTCCACGCCGGGCATCTGGTACGTGGCCGTGGTACGTTTCGACAGGCCTGCGTTGTCCGTCACCAGATTTTCGAGTTTCAGTTCGGCGTCTTTCCAGGCCGCAAGGTGCTTTTGCAGCGATGCGCCGTAGTCGTTGTCGGTCGGGGCGCGCCAAAAGTCGGGTTTGAGCGAGTATCCGTCCTCAAACATCGGTTTGCCGTCCACGTCAAGGTAGTCCACGAGGCCCGTTTTGCGGTTGATCATCACCGTTGTGCGGGGCGACTTCATCGTGATGCAGGCCAATTGTTCCTCCGTTGTCACCTCGGGCGTAGTCGAGCCTTTGCCCACCACCGCCAAGCGTCGGGGCATGGCCGAGGCCACCTTTTGCAGACTGGGGAACGTGTAGGGCTTCAACAGGAACTCCTGCCGTGCCACAGTGTATCCGGCGGGCAGCAGCGGCTGCGCCTTTTTGAGCATATAGTCCACCTGCAAGGTGTATTCGCCGTATTCCGCGGGGGCGGTGAAGCCTTCGAGTTCCACCGTGGCGTGGCTTTGCGGCTTCACGTCGATGTCGGCCACCGTGCCGCACCCCACCTGTTCGCCGTTGAGCAGGAGCGTCCAGTTGAGCGACACGTTGTCGAGCGAGGTGAAGAAGTTCTCGTTGTACACGTCGAGTTTGCCGCTAAGAGAATCGGCGATTGTGGTCCAGATGTTCTGGTAGAAGTAGCGCACCTCGTCGGCGTGGGGATGAGCCTGACGGTCGGGGTTGAACAGACCGTTGCAGTTGAAGTTGTGGTCGCTGGCGGCGTAGCGTCCGTAGTCGCCGCCGTAGGTATAGATGTCCTTGCCCTGCTTGTTTTTGCCGTGCAGGCCCTGGTCCACGAAGTCCCAGATAAAGCCGCCTTGGAATTTCGGGTACTTGCGCACCAAGTCCCAGTATTCGGCAAAGCCGCCCTCGGAGTTGCCCATGGCGTGGGCGTACTCGCACAGTATGAGCGGCTTTTTGCCGTTGCCCTTGGCGTAGTTCTCGCAGGGCTGGTAGGGCAGATACATTTCGCTGTAAATGTCAGTGCCGCGGTTTTGGATGGCCCGTTCGTAGTGTACGGGGCGCGACGGGTCGTAGGCTTTCACCATGTCGTAGGCCTTTTCCATGTTCTCGCCGTATCCGCTCTCGTTGCCCAGGCTCCAGCTGATGATGCAGGGATGGTTTTTCAGCACGTGCGTGTTGTTGACGTTGCGCTCGAGGTGCGTCTGCTGGAACTTGGGCACCTTAGCCAGCGTCTTGTCGCCGTAGCCCATGCCGTGCGTTTCGAGGTTTGCCTCGGCCATAACGTAGAGGCCGTACTGGTCGCAAAGGTCGTACCATCTGGGATCGTTCGGGTAGTGGCTCGTGCGCACGGCATTGATGTTGTACTCCTTCATCGTGCGAATGTCCTGCACCATCCGTTCGGTACTTACCACGTAGCCGCCGTCGGGGTCCATCTCGTGACGGTTAGCCCCCTTGATAAGCACGGGCTGCCCGTTCACCAGGAGCTGGGCGTTCTTGATTTCCACCTTGCGGAAGCCCACGTGCTGTTGCAGGCTCTCCACCACCTTGCCGCCGTCTTTCAGGTCCACCCGGAGGGTGTAGAGATTGGGCGTTTCGGCCGTCCACTTGGCGGGGTTGCTCACGCGCCATTCCGTGTCGATGTCCTTCGTGAGGGGCAGCGTCTGCGTTTTCACGGTCTCGCCCTTGCTGTCGAGCAGGGTGAGGTCTACGGTCTTTCCCTTGCACTGTTCGCCCTGCACCCGGATGCGGAGCGTGCCGTCGGTGTAGTTGTCGGTGAGGTCGGGCGTAACAAAGAGGTCGGCAATGTGGCTCTGCGGACGGGCGTAGAGGTACACCTCGCGGGCAATGCCCGTGAGCCGCCAGAAGTCCTGGTCCTCGAAGTACGAGCCGTCGCACCAGCGCATCACCTGCATGGCCACGAGGTTTTCCTTGCCGGCGGTGAGATAGGGCGTGAGGTCGAACTCGGCGGCCGACTTGGAGTCTTCGCTGTAGCCCACAAACTTGCCGTTGACCCACACGCTGAGGTTCGACGTGGCCGAACCTACGTGGAGGTATATCTTTTCGCCTTTCCACGACGCGGGAATGGTTATCTTTTTGCGGTACGAGCCGGTGTAGTTGTTCTTCTCCTCGACATAGGGCGGATTGGGTTCAAACTGCGTGGCCCAGGCGTAGCCTATGTTCTTGTACGTGGCATCGCCGTGGCCGTTCAGCTCGAAGAGGCCCGGCACGGGGAAGTCCTCCCACTCCGAGTCGTCGAAACTGGTAGCGTAGAAGTCGACCGGGGCTTCGTTGTGGTTTTTCACGAAATTGAACTTCCACTTGCCCTCGAGCGACAGGTAGCGCGCGCTTTGCGTCTTGTCGTTCTTTTGGGCTGCGTTGACGCTCTCAAAGGCAAAGAAGTCCGAGCGCGGAGCCTCCACCCCTACCCTGTTTTGTGCGGGGTCGAGCCAGTAGGGCACGGACTTGCTCTTTTGGGCGGCGCAGGTGAGCGTGCCGGCGGCAAGCAGCGTGAGAATAAGTTGTGTTTGCATGGTTATTGGATTATGTTTTTCAATTTGTGCCTCGTAGTGGCGGTATTTTTACCGGCGGTTTTCGCCGGGCGGTCATTTGTTTTGCTTGATAAGCGCGTAGGCTTTGTAGAGGCCCAGCTGGCCGGCCCGGCTGAGGTCGGCGAAGGCTTTGTCCTTGTCGCCCTTTTGCAGGTAGAGCAAGGCGCGGTTATAATAGGCCTCGGGCAATCGGCTGTCCAGGCTGATGGCCTGGGTGTAGGCCGCCAAGGCCTCGTCGTCGGCGTGGGTATAGGCCATGAGGCAGCCCTGGTTGTAGCGCACGTAGGCGTTTGCCGGGGCGAGCTTCGCCGCGCGAACGAGGTCGGCCCGGGCAAGGGCAATGCGCCCTTTGTGCTGCTCGCTGTCGAGCGTGCCGGTGGCGGTGCTGCGCATGAGTATGCTGCTCCGCAACATCAGGGCTGCCACCGACGTCGTGTCGGCCGCTACGGCGCGGTTGGCCTCGTTGAGGGCTGAGGTGTAGTTGTAGCGGGCGGCGCAGATGGCGGCGGCGAAGAGTGCCTGTTCCGCCGGCGTGCAGCTCTTGGCGGCTCGTTCGGCCTGCCGTTCGTCGCTGTCGGCGTTGTCGAGGCTTTGCCCCTCGGCCGAGGCCGTCAGACCGAACTGGCGGTACGACGTGTCGGCGTGCTTGTAGCGGTTCATCTCCTCCATAAACCCTACGGAGTGGTAGCCGCGCACGTACACGTTGTGGAACGCCGGGGCGAACATGGGCATGGGCGACTGGTCGGTCCGTTCGTTCTGCACCTTTCCGTAGAGCGTGCCGAACACGTTGCGCACAGTGTCGGGGTCGTCCTGCACGAGCTGCTTATACTGGTCAAGCTCATGCTCCGAACGGAGCCGCACCTTCTTTCGGGGCTGCTTGCGCGCCGTGCCGAACGAAAGGTCGAGGTTGCGCCGGGCCACTACGCTCTCGTCGTTGGCCGCGCCTCGCTTGTCGCCCACCTTGCGGCGCAGGACGGCCCGCTGCTCGTAGCCGTAGAGAAAGTCGGGGTACTTGCGCAAAAGCTGGGTGTAGTCGGCAATAGCCCCGCGGTAGTTGCCCACCTGGCCTCGCAGCTGGGCTCGGTTGTAGCGTGCCAGGGTGTTGTCGGGTTCGGTTTTCAGCACAAAGTCGAAGTCCTCGATGGCTCGGTTAAGGTCGCCCACAAACGAGCGCAGGAGTCCGCGGTTGTAGTGCGCCACGAAGTGTTCGGGCTGCAGTTCCAGGGTGCGGTCGTAGTCGGCTATGGCCAGGCCGAACTTGCCCAAGGCGTGGCGCGCCTGTGCCCGGCTGATGTAGAGTTCGTAGTCGTTGGGCTGCAGGGCGATGGCGCGGGTCAGGCACGTGTCGGCCGAGGCGTAGCGGTCTTTGCTCAGTTCGTAACGCCCCTTGAAACTCCACGCCGAGGCTTCGCGCGGGGCTTTTGCGAGCAGCCGGTCAATCCAGCCCATGGCGCCAAGGGTGTCCTTCTGTTCCAGGAGCGACTGCGCCTTGACCATATACGTGCGGTAGTAGGTTGGCCACTTCCGGAGCATATAGGACAGGTCGGAGTCGGCACGGGCGTAGTCCTTGAGTTGCAGGTAGCAGAGCGAGCGGTTGTAGCGCGCGCCCTGGTCGTCGGCGTGTTCGCGCAATACCACGCTGTAGTCGCTGATAGCCCCCTCGAAGTTGTCGGTATGCACGCGGCAAAGCCCCCGCAGCTGGTACACCTCGGTGATAAACGGGTTGAGGTCGATGCTTTTGTCGCAGTCGGCCTCGGCCCCGGTATAGTCCTCGAGGGTGAGCTTGGCGTAGGCGCGGTAGTAGTAGGGGGCGGAGAGGAACGGTTTGCTCTCTATGGCCTGGTTGAAGTAGTGTATGGCCGACAGGTAGTCGTCCACGCTCAGCGCGTTGCGCCCCATGATTGTCACCATCTCGGCGTCGACCTGCGCCCCTGCGCCCAAGGGGCAGGAGAACAAAAAGAGGAGGCACAATGCCGCCCACTCTCCCGCCCGGCGCAGTGCGCCGCGAGAGATGCGTGCATTATGTCTCCTCGTGTCTGTCATGTTGTCGGTTTGCCTTGCGGCCACGGTCTACTTGGGGCTTTTCACCTTGTAGGAGCAGCGCACCTTGCCCTTGAGCATCTGCGCCAGCTTGCCGCGTATCATCTGCTTGCGCAGGGGCGATATGCGGTCGATAAAAAGGTGTGCGTCGAGGTGGTCGAACTCGTGCTGCATCACGCGGGCCAGATAGCCGTCAACCCACTCCTCATGCTCGTTGAAGTCCTCGTCCATGTACTTGACGCGGATGCGCGTCGGGCGGCGCACGGGCTCGTTGATGCCGGGCAGGCTGAGGCAGCCCTCGTCCATCACCTTCGTCTCGCTCTCGTCGTATTCAAGGATGTGGGGGTTGATGTACGCCTTGTTGAAGCCGGCGTATTCGGGGAAGTCGTCCTTCAGCACGTCGAGCGTAATGACCACCACGCGGATGGCCTTGCCAATCTGCGGGGCTGCCAGGCCCACGCCGTCGCTGCGGTACATTGTTTCAAACATGTCGGCTATGAGCTGCTTGAGTTCGGGATAGTCGGGGGCGATGTCTTCCGACTCCTTGCGGAGCACGGGCATGCCGTAGGTGTAGATGGGGAGTATCATGGGTGTTATGTCTTAGTGCAAGGCTCGTTTGCTTTCCAGGTAGTTTTGCAGTATGATGCACGCGCTTATCTCGTCGACCAGGCCCTTGTCGGTCTGCCGCCGCCTCTTGCCCACGCCCATGTCGAGTATGGCCTGGTGGGCTATGACGGAGGTGAACCGCTCGTCGTAGAACTCTACGGGAATGTCGGGCAGGGCCTTGCGCAGCTGTCCGGCAAAGGAGCGTACGCGCGCCTGGTTTTCCGACGGTGCGCCGTTGGGTTGCGTGGGCAGCCCTATGACGAACCGCTCCACCGGCTCGCGCCGGGTGTAGTCGGTGAGGAATTTGAGCAGCTCGGGCGTGTTGACGGTGGTCAGTCCGTTGGCGATGATTTGCGACGCGTCGGTCACGGCCAGGCCCGTGCGCCTTTTTCCGTAGTCTATCGAGAGTATGCGCATTTGTCCGCGGGTGTGAATGCACGCAACGTCACCGGGAGACGGCGGCCTCGCATGGAGCCGCGTCCTTCCGGCGACGTCGCGGTTTTGGATGGGTTACTTAATCATGTCGCAGCCCATGTAGGGTTGCAGGGCCTTTGGGATGCGGATGCCCTCGGGGGTCTGGAAGTCTTCGAGCAGGGCGGCCACGATACGGGGCAGGGCCAGGGCCGAGCCGTTGAGCGTGTGGCAGAGCTGAATCTTCTTGTCGGCCCCGCGGTAGCGGCACTGCAAGCGGTTGGCCTGGTAGGTGTCGAAGTTTGACACGGAGCTAACCTCGAGCCAGCGCTTCTGAGCCTCGCTGTACACCTCGAAGTCGTAGCAGACGGACGACGTGAAACTCATGTCGCCGCCGCAAAGGCGGAGTATGCGGTAGGGCAGTTCGAGCTTCTGCAACAGGCCCTCCACGTGTGCGAGCATTTCCTGGTGCGACTGCTCGGAGTGTTCGGGCGTGTCGATGCGTACGATTTCAATCTTCGAGAACTCGTGCAGGCGGTTCAGTCCGCGCACGTCCTTGCCGTAGCTGCCGGCCTCGCGGCGGAAGCACTCGGTGTAGGCGCAGTTCTTGATGGGGAGCTGGTCTTCGGAGAGGATTACGTCGCGGTAGATGTTCGTCACGGGCACTTCGGCCGTGGGAATGAGGTAGAGGTCGTCCAGCTCGCAGTGGTACATCTGGCCCTCCTTGTCGGGGAGCTGGCCCGTGCCGTAGCCCGAAGCGGCGTTGACCACCGTGGGGGGCATGATTTCCGTGTATCCGGCCTCGCGAGCCTGGTCGAGGAAGAAGTTGATGAGCGCGCGCTGAAGACGTGCGCCCTGGCCGATGTAGACGGGGAAGCCCGCTCCCGAAATTTTCACGCCCAGGTCGAAGTCGATGAGGTTGTACTTCTTGGCAAGCTCCCAGTGGGGCAAGGCGTTCTCGGGCAATACGGTGTCGTGGCCGCCGGTTTTCACCACCACGTTGTCCTCGGCCGACGTGCCCTCAGGCACAATGTCGTAAGGCACGTTGGGGATGGTCAGCAGCACGGCGCGCTTGTCGGCGTCGGCCTGCTTCATGGCCTCTTCGAGCTCCTTGCTCTTCGTCTTGATGCTGGCCACCTCGGCCTTGGCGGCTTCGGCCTCGGCCTTCTTCCCCTCTTTCATCAGGCCGCCAATGCTCTTCGAGAGCGTCTTCACCTTGGCGTTGAGGCTGTCGAGTTCGGCCTGCGCTTCCTTGCGCTTATTGTCGTAGGCGAGCACCTGCTCAATGGCTTCGCGCGCTCCCTTGAAGTGTTTCTTTTCCAAGCCGCGGATCACGGCTTCCTTGTCGTCGGTAATCTGTTTGATTGTAAGCATAGCTCTACTTTATATATTGTTGACCGCAAAGGTACTGTTTTTTTGCGAAGTCGTTTGCAAAAGGGCTTACCTTTGCAAGGCAACCCCAACCTGAAAGACTTTTGTTATGAACATTGAAGAAGTAAGGGAATACTGTCTGTCGCTGCCGGGCGCGACGGAGGACATGCCCTACGGCCCTGACTGGGTGGTTTTCCGCGTGGGCGGACGCATCTTTCTGCACATTTCGCTCGAGCGGCGGCTCATAGCCATCAAGCTGCGCCCCGAGCACGGCGAGCGGCTCCGCGACCAGTATGAGGCTGTGCGCCCGGCCTGGCACATGAACAAGCGTCACTGGAACGACATCGTGACGGAGGACACCCTGCCCCGCCCTGCCATCGAGGCGCTCATCCGCGAGTCGTACGCCCTGGTCCGGGCCAAGCTCCCCCGTGCCGTGCGCGAGGCCATTCCGCCCGCGGAGTACCCGGAATAGCCCCGTCCCGGCCGGCGCGAAACGCCGTTCCCGGCGGGTACTCCCAGAACCGATGCGAGTACGCCCGCGGGCGCACTCGAGTTTGTCCACGGGCGCACTCGAGTGCGCCCGCCAATGCACTGGAGTCCGCCCGTGGGCGCACTCGAGTCCGTCCGGCGGCGCACTCAAGTTTGCCGCCGCAGTACTCAAGTTTGTTCCGGAAGTATCGTCACAAGCCGCCTTA
>CAVGTD010000036.1:0-23267 GCA_963632215.1 Clostridiales bacterium | reverse complement strand
TCATTGCAGGGGCGGTGATGTCGTACTCTTGCGGTGTGCCGTCAGGAAGCAAGAGCCGGAGATAGATATGGGCAGCCGTATTGCCGGGAACGGTCGGCATCAGCCTTATTACGTCCGACTGCAGGGTTGACTGCGCTGCAAGGACGGTGGGGAAATCCACTTCCGCAAGTTCTTTGCTCGGCAGTCCATAGTCGCCGTCGCTGTTCTTCTGCGTAGGAAGCAGACAATGGGCGCAATCCAAAGCCTTGCCTTTCATCTCCGTGCCGTCGGGTACATTCTCGATTACGACGGTCAGTTCGGCAAGCACGCTCTTGATTGGCTCTCGCACCACATAGGTGGCGGCACTGTTGTCAATCCTCACATTGGTAACGCCGAAATAAGCATTGCCCTTCACATCATAGGGATTGGTCAAACCTATCTGGATGTTAGTCCAATCAGACAAAGACCTTGTTGACCCATTATTGATAAAGAAAGGCTCGGTGAGGTTGACACAGGACAGAATGCGATAATTGCCTTCTTTCAGTTGGAAACGCTGGTTTGCCACCTCTTCGGCACTGCCGTAATTCTTTTCCTCCACAAGCGAACCGTCGTCGGCGTTGAATATCCAGAGCTTTACGTCCTTTACCGCCGTGCCTTGGTCGGCTTGGTCTGCCCAAGCGAGCGACACGGACAAACCTCCCTCCTTAGCATCGTCATGGACACTGTGGTCACAACTTGTCAACAGGCATGGGACGCACAGCAGCACCCATAGCCAAATACTAAATCTTATGTTTGCTTTCATCTTGTTTTGTTTTATGGGTTACTGATTACTATTGTCCGTTGTCTCCACTCGGCGGGCCTTGGCTGCGTCAGCCTCGTTGAAGTCGCTGCCCATACCAAGTGCCTCGATGCGGTCGGCAGAGATGCCTTGCTCTACGAGCCATTTCTTTACGGCTTGGGCACGGGCCTCGGAGTAGCGTTTGTTGATGGCAGTCGCCCCCTTCGTGTCGCACCATCCCTTGACGGCGACCTTCATCTCCGGGTTCTCTTTCAGCGTCGTGAGTATCTGCTGCAGTTTCGACTCTTCGGAAGCGGAAATGCTCTTCTTGTTGAAGTCGAAATAGATGTCGGGGAAGGTGATGGTCTTCTTCTCTTCTTCGGTGGGCGTGACGGTGACAGGTTCTTTCTGAGGTTCTGCAACGGTCGGCACTTCCGGCTTTTCGGGGCAAACGACGGGTGTAGGCTCTTCGCTCACAGTTTTCTTCTTTTTCTTGTTGCCGAAGACAAAACCGAGGCGCACGCCGCTCTCCCACACCAAGTTGTTCTTGTGCAAGTGTTCAGGCACGGCATCCATCTTGCTTCCAGTAAGTACAGTCACCCCGGAGTAGATGCCGAGTTGCAGATGTCGTGAAATGTGACACCCTACTTGCAGGTCGCCTCCATAGCCAAGGTGCCAGCGTGTAGAGCCTTTCATCACGTCGGCATCGTCTGCCATAGTTCTAATGTCTGCCTTGGTTGACACCGCGTACAAATGAGGCGACAGAGCCACTGACCAACGGCTGTACTTGGTCTTATGGAACAATCCGAGAATGTTGACGTTCACTCTCGCCCCATATTGCCCCATCTTGACATGGCTTTTCAAATTGGCATACTCCCAACTGTCCATGCCGAGCACCGCAGCGTTATAGCGTACCCCGTCCATGCCGAGCCAATAGTTGCGTTCCGCGCAGCAGTCTTGAGCCGACAAGTTCATTTCGCCATACTTTGCAACGAGTTCGGCAGAGACAACTGGATTGAAACGATAGCCGCCATACAGGCCTGCCGCCCAACCGAGGTGCGTCTTGTCGTGTCCGAAACTGGAGAACGTGCTTATGCCGAACGGCACACCGCCCTCAATGCCCAGGTACCATCCGCGTTGCGGCGCAGCTTTCTTGTCCGTAGCCACATTCTGTGCCGCCAACGGAGAATGGAAGGCTTGCATCGCGAGGATGACTAATAAAATAGAGGCTTTTTTCATCATCGTTTATTATGCTGTATTGATTGTTTTTGCACGGACTTATAGTGCAAAAATAGCATGGAGAGAAAACGATGACAAAGCCAAGAGGTTGGCGGACAACAAGTTTTGGGGATAAAACAAAAAGTTGCCGTTTCAACAACGGCAACTTTTGCTGATAGAGTTATTATTTGTTGATAGAGCAAACCTCCTTTTTCCACTTGGCGGGCGATAGCCCTTCCCTGTCGGAGAATATTTTGACGAAATAGCTCTGCGAGAGGAAGCCCGTAGCCTCGCAAACTTCGCCTACCGACATCTTGGGGTTGGCGGTAAAGAGTTGTTTGGCGTAGTCTATGCGGAGGTTGGCTATCCATTCGCGAAACGACGCGGCGTAGGTCTGCTTGATGTAGGCGGAGAGATAAGTGCGGTTGGTGCCGAGGTTAAGCGCGAGGTCTTCTATGGTGAGTCCTGGACGGGTGAATCCGTTCTGCGAGAGCCATACCGCGAGGTTCTTCTCTATGGCAGAATAGTAGGTGGGAGTGTCGCTGGCTATCTCCTCCTTTTCCTCGGATATTTCCAGAATGGTCTCCACCTGCTCGTAGAAGAGCAGGTAGTTCATATAGGAGCAGTAGAGGTATATATAAAAAGGTACCGACGACAATATCCAGAGAAACACGTATTCGTCGGGCAGAAAGGTGAGCAGTCCGCAGCTCACGCCGTAGATGACCGCCCACCATGTGAATATCGACATCCAGCGGATGTAGGCAGCGATATTCTCCGAATGGGTGTCGTCGAAGAGCCGCACCGCTTGGTGGTAGGTTCTGATGATGCGCCACGAGAGGTATATGCCATAGCCGAAAAGGCAAACGGCAAGGGCGGCTATGCCCGCAATCCTGTCCATTCCGCCGTGGGGAAGGACGAATAGCACAATACAGGCGAGGGCTGTGAACACGATCCAAAAGAGGATATTACGGATGAAGCGGCGCACGGTGATGAAAAACCGGTTGAGCAGCGTCACCATAGCTGCCGCGAAAAGCCAGTAGGAGAGGAAGTAGGTGGATAGGTTCATCAGGATGGCAGCATCCTGACTTTTGAAGCGCAGTCCGCAGAAGAGGTGTACCGAATAGTTGGCGGCTAGCACAAGCAGGGCTGTTCCCATAATGCGGCGCGAACGCTTGTAGTTGTCGAAGATGGGCTTTTCCGGTGTCTTTGCCACGAAGAAGTAGATGGCGAAGAAGAGCATCAGCGTCAGCGCCAGCCCCAGCGAGTTCTTATATATAGTATAGTCCATGTTTTTCGTGTCCGAATATTTAATATTCGCAAAGATAGTGCTTATTTTGGGCAAAAATCACTCGATTAGAAGTGAAAAGTCAAAGGATGCGCTATGAATTATTCAGGTTATGGGATTTATTCGGGTTAAGGCTTCCAGCCTTTCCATTGCGGCTTGTAGCATAAAGCCCATTGCTCTTTTAGCCTCCTTTCCCGCATTCCGCAGGCTGTACGAAGAAAATTCAGGCACCGATGCAATAATCTCAATGCATCGGTGTTTTCATTGCAAACCACATACAAACAGATATGCATACCAATAAACTTGTTTCGCGCCTTTTCTCGGCGGCTCTGATCGCCGTGTGCGCCGTTTTCGCCGCCTCGTGCAACGACGAGGACACGGGCTACCACAGCACCTACTTCTCTCCGCTCAACTCGGGCAACAAGGAATTGTTCGCCGACCAGACTACCGACTCCGTAACCGTCATCAGCTACGACACGTGGACGGCCTCGGTCAACGCCGATTGGCTCACCCTGACGCTGGGCGGCAAGACGGCTCCCTTCACCGTCGAAGTGCCCGACGGATACGTCAGCCGCACGGTAATGACCCTCACCATGCAGCCCAACACTACGGGCAAGGTGCGCTCAACCCCCGTCAGCGCAGCCAGCAGCAGCGACAAAATAGGCACTGTGCAGCTTGGCGTGGTGCAGTACCCGTTCCTCAAAATCACCAACCCCAGCGTGAGCCGCATCACCACCTCGACCGGCGCCACTGAGTACACGTTCGCCATGACGGGCGTAGCCAAGGACGGCTACTACCACGCATTCGACTCGCAGGGCAAGGAGACGAAGACCCAGCCCTCCGTGTCGTTCACCGTTTTCGCCGACGGCGCGACGCTCACCTCCGGCTCCGACTGGATTACAATCGTCCCCCAGACCGACTCCGAGGGCAAGATCGTCGAAGGATACGCCAAGAACACCGTGCAAACCGTGAAGCTCAACGTGGCCGAGAACGCAACCGGCCAGGCCCGCACGGGCAGCGTCACCCTTACCTCGAACGGCGTAAGCACCACCGTCAGCGTGTCGCAAAACTCCTGACGCTGAGGCTCGCCGTCCTCCGTCAAAACCATTCCGCTTCGGCACACAGGGGCATCGGCAGCCCTTGTGTGCCGAAGTTTTTATACCTTTACGGGCGCAAACCCGAACATACCATGATTATTATAGGAATAGCCGGCGGCACCGGGTCGGGCAAGACGACCGTGGTGCGCAAAATTGTCGAGACACTCCCGGCCGACACCGTGGCCGTCATACCCCAAGACTCTTACTACAAAGCCCAGTGGGACGTGCCCGAGGAAAAACGCAAGCACACCAACTTCGACCACCCCGACGCCTTTGAGTGGCCCCTGCTCGCCCACCAGATTGAGGAACTGCGCGCCGGCCGCGCCATCGAGCAGCCCACCTACTCCTACATCACCTGCACCCGGCAGCAGGAAACCGTCCACGTAGAGCCGCACGAGGTCATCATCGTCGAGGGTATCATGGCCCTGTACGACCGCAAGCTACGCGAACTCATGGACCTCAAAATCTTCGTCGACGCCGAGCCCGACGAACGGCTTCTCCGCGTCATTGAGCGCGACATAGCCGAGCGAGGCCATCCGCTCGAAATGCTCATCGGCAAATACCGCAACATCCTCAAGCCCATGCACGACGAGTTTATAGAGCCCACCAAGCAGTACGCCGACATCATCATCCCCAACGGCGGCGAAAACGCCCGTGCCGTAGCCATGATGCAGATGTACATCCTTTCGGCCCTCATCAAAAAGTAAACCGCCACGGGGCAAAGTCGCCCTTGTCTGCGGCCAAGTTGGCGTACACCGTACGGGCTACGTGCGTACGGCGTATGCCTCACGCATGTCATCCGTACGGCCAACGCGCGCAGCCCGTACGGCCGGCGACACTTTCCACGGGCCCAGACGCAACTCCCGTCCGGGGCGCGCAAAAGCGTCCGCCGCAAGCTAAATGGCAGCCAAAAGGTGCGTTCGCAAACATTCTGTATAAAAAAGAGCGGGGCGGAGGTTGCAATATGTAATTATTTTATAACTTTGCCCTCGTAACAGAAAGCACACACCGCTATGACCCTTACATTCCGCTCACGACTTAGCACCTTGCTTAGCTTGCGTACAGAAGGTACGCCGGAGTGAGAGTCATGCATTTTCTGCCACGACAGACAACGCAGCCGCCAGCCAAGCGCACGAAGACCTGGCGCAGCGGAAACAAAATAAAGCGAAAGAGCCTCACTCCAGCACGACACGAATGCTGAGTGAGGCTCTTCCCGTAGGGGACTGAGGCCGCGCGGCAGCCGCGCCGAGCCCGCCCCCGGCCACCAAGACAACAAAAAAACAACAATATGAGCGACAGACTTTACATTTTCGACACCACCCTGCGCGACGGCGAACAAGTGCCGGGATGCCAGCTTAACACCGTAGAAAAGATACAAGTGGCCAAGCAGCTCGAACAGCTTGGCGTGGACGTGATAGAGGCCGGCTTCCCCATTTCGAGTCCGGGCGACTTCAACTCCGTTATCGAAATCTCCAAGGCGGTGACGTGGCCCACTATCTGCGCCCTTACGCGCGCCGTGGAAAAGGACATCGACTGCGCCGCCGAGGCTCTGAAATTCGCCAAGCACAAGCGCATCCACACCGGCATCGGCACGAGCGACAGCCACATTAAGTACAAGTTCAACTCCACCCGCGAGGAAATCATCGAGCGCGCCGTGGCCGCCGTGAAGTACGCCAAGCGCTACGTCGAGGACGTGGAGTTCTACGCCGAGGACGCCGGCCGCACCGACAACGAGTATCTGGCCCGCGTTGTCGAGGCCGTTATCAAGGCCGGGGCTACGGTGGTCAACATCCCCGACACCACGGGCTACTGCCTGCCCCACGAGTACGGCGAGAAGATAAAGTACCTCATGGAACACGTTGACGGCGTGCACAACGCCATCCTCTCCACCCACTGCCACAACGACCTGGGCATGGCCACGGCCTGCACCCTCGAGGGCGTGCTCAACGGCGCGCGCCAGGTGGAAGTGACCATCAACGGCATAGGCGAGCGCGCCGGCAACACGGCCGAGGAGGAGATAGCCATGATTCTGAAGTGCCACCGCCTCAACATCGAGACCAACATCAACACGCAGAAGATAGCCGCCACGTCGCGCATGGTCAGCTCGCTGATGAACATGCCCGTGCAGCCCAACAAAGCCATCGTGGGCCGCAACGCCTTCGCCCATTCCAGCGGCATCCACCAGGACGGCGTGCTGAAAAACGTGGAGACCTACGAGATTATCAACCCCAAGGACGTGGGCATCGACGACAACTCCATCATCCTCACCGCCCGCTCGGGACACGCCGCCCTGAAGCACCGCCTCGAAGTGCTCGGCGTGCAGGTGGAGACCGAAAAACTCAACGACATCTACCAGCGCTTCCTCGTTCTGGCCGACAAGAAGAAGGAAGTGACCGATGACGACATACTCGTGCTTGCCGGGGCCGAACGTTCCGCCTCGCACAACATCAAGCTCGACTACTTGCAGGTGACTTCGGGTCACGGCGTACGGCCCGTAGCCGCCATCATCCTCGACATTGCCGGCGAGAAGTTCAGTGCGGCAGCCGAGGGCAACGGCCCCGTCGACGCGGCCATCAGCGCGGTGAAGAACATCATCAAGCGCAAAATGACCCTCAAAGAGTTCACCATACAGTCCATCAACAAGGGCTCGAACGACGTGGGCAAGGTACACATGCAAGTGGAGTACGACGGCGCGGTCTACTACGGCTTCGGCGCAAACACCGACATCGTCACCGCCAGCGTGGAGGCCTACATCGACGCCATCAACTCGTTTAAGCACTAACCCAAATAGAACGGGTCTTAACCAGAGGGAAAATGCAATAGGCTTCGGCGCGAAATTGCAACGACAATGTCCCTGGACCGCGCCCCGAAGGGGCAAGGATGTTCAACATGTCAATATTTGTGGTGCAAAATTTCCACGACAATGTCCGCAAACCGCGCCCCAACGGGGCAGCTGCTCATAGCCCAGGGCAGAGCCGACACGAAGTGGCGGCGTCACCCTGGGTACCCCGTGCGGGACAAGTCGCGCCCTGTAAGGGCAACTGCCTAATATAGGGGCAACGCCCCGTAACCCTGCGATTAGCCACGGACTAATTAAACACAGCCGCCCAACCGCCAATGAACCCGGGCGTTGCCCGGTATCAATGTAGCTGCCCCGACGGGGCGGCAACGTCTCCCAACGGGGAAACCCAGGGTGACGTGTCGCCGCTTCGCACCGCCACTCTGCCCTGGGCTATGGGGAGCTGCCCTTGCAGGGCGCGGTTTGTGGACAAAATGCGCACAGCCTACCCGCTCTCGTTCAAATGAATAAGTTCCGTGTTCATTTGGACACCCGGTCTTTCAGGCCGCGGTTAGTGGACAAGGATTTACTTTAAGCCCTCGCAACTTCTGGATATTCAACCAATAACTCTACAAGCGGAAGACAATGAACACACTCTTCGACAAAATATGGGACTCGCACGTGGTTCAGCACGTGCCGGACGGTCCCGACCAGCTCTACATAGACCGCCTCTACGCCCACGAGGTGACCAGCCCCCAGGCCTTTGAGGGACTGCGCCAGCGCGGCCTGAAATGTTTCCGTCCCGAGCGCATCTTCTGTATGCCCGACCACAACACCCCCACGCACGACCAGGACAAGCCCATCGAGGAGCCCGTGTCGCGCAAGCAGGTCGACACCCTCGCCCGCAACACGAGTGAGTTCGGCCTGACCCATTGGGGCATGATGCACCCCAACAACGGCATCATCCACGTGGTAGGCCCTGAGCAGGGACTGTCGCTCCCGGGCATGACCATTGTGTGCGGCGACTCCCACACCTCCACCCACGGGGCTATGGGCGCGATAGCTTTCGGCATAGGCACGTCCGAGGTGGAGATGGTTATGGCCTCGCAGTGCATCCTTCAGGCCAAGCCCAAGTCGATGCGCATCAACGTAGAGGGCGAACTGGGCAAGGGCGTAACGGCCAAGGACGTGGCTCTCTACCTTATGAGCCAAATCACCACGAGCGGCGCAACAGGCTACTTCGTAGAGTACGCCGGTTCGGCCATCCGCTCGCTCACCATGGAGGGCCGCCTCACGCTCTGCAACCTCAGCATCGAGATGGGCGCGCGCGGCGGTTTCGTAGCTCCCGACGAGGTGACTTTCAGCTATATCAAAGGCCGTCCCTACGCTCCCAAGGGGGCTGACTGGGACAAAGCCGTGGCCGAGTGGAGCAAGCTCCGCAGCGACGACGATGCCGTGTTCGACAAGGAACTGACGTTCCAAGCCGCCGACATACAGCCCATGATTACCTACGGCACCAACCCGGGCATGGGCATCGGCATCACCGAAAGCATTCCCGCCCCCAAGACCGACTCCGACCGCAAGGCGCTCGCCTATATGCAGTTTGCCGAGGGCGAGCCGATGCTGGGCAAGGCTGTCGACTACGTATTCCTCGGCGCGTGCACCAACGGGCGCATTGAGGACTTCCGCGCCTTTGCCTCCGTGGCCAAGGGACGCAAGAAAGCCCCCGGCGTGACGGCGTGGCTCGTGCCCGGCTCCTGGCCCGTGATGCGCCAGATTGAGGCCGAGGGCATCGATGCCATTCTGCGCGAGGCCGGCTTCGAAATTCGCCAGCCCGGCTGCTCCGCCTGTCTGGCCATGAACGACGACAAGATACCCTCGGGCAAACTCTGCGTGTCCACGTCGAACCGCAACTTCGAAGGGCGTCAGGGACCCGGCGCGCGCACCTTGCTCGCCTCGCCCCTCGTGGCGGCCGCCGCTGCCGTGACCGGCGTAATCACCGACCCGAGAACCCTCCTCTAAACCCTGTCCCCATGAAACAGAAATTCCACATCATAGAAAGCACCTGCGTGCCGCTTCCGCTCGAAAACGTCGATACCGACCAAATCATCCCGGCGCGCTTCCTCAAAGCCACCGACAAGGCCGGCTTCGGCGACAACCTTTTCCGCGACTGGCGTTACAACCCCGACGGCACAAAGCGCGACTTCGTGCTGAACGACCCCACCTACGGCGGCGAGGTGCTTGTGGCCGGCAAAAACTTCGGCTGCGGATCGAGCCGCGAACACGCCGCCTGGGCCATTGCGGGCTACGGCTTCCGCGTGGTCATCAGTTCGTTCTTCGCCGACATCCACAAGCAGAACGAACTGAACAACTTCGTCCTGCCCGTAGTGGTGAGCGAGGGCTTCCTTGCCCGTCTCTTCGAGAGCATCGAGGCCGACCCCAAGATGCAAGTGAGGATAGACCTCCCCGGGCAGACGGTGACAAACCTCGCCACGGGCGAGAGCGAGCGGTTCGACATCAACGGCTACAAGAAATACTGCCTTGAAAACGCCCTCGACGACATTGACTTTTTAGTAGAAAACAAAGACAAAATACAAGCTTATGAAACTCAACATAGCAGTGCTTGCCGGTGACGGCATAGGCCCCGAAATATCCGAGCAGGGCGTGGCCGTGCTCAAGGCAGTGGCCGAGAAGTATGGCCATGAGGTGACGTTTACATCCGCCCTTGTGGGCGCATCCGCCATCGACGCCGTGGGCGACCCGTTTCCCGAGGAAACCTACAACGTGTGCCGCGAGGCCGACGCCGTGCTGTTCTCAGCCGTGGGCGACCCCAAGTTCGACAACAACCCCAACGCCAAGGTGCGCCCCGAACAGGGCTTGCTCGCCATGCGCAAAAAGTTGGGCCTCTTCGCCAACATACGCCCCGTGCAGACGTTTGGCTGCCTCATTCACAAGTCGCCCTTGAAGGACGAACTCGTGCGCGGAGCCGACTTCGTGTGCATCCGCGAACTCACCGGCGGCATGTACTTCGGCGAGAAGAAGGAGGGCGACGACTACGCCTACGACACCAACGCCTACTCGCGCCACGAAATTGAGCGCATACTCGAAGTGGCCTACGCCTACGCCGAGCGCCGCCGCCGTCACCTCACCGTGGTCGACAAGGCCAACGTGCTGGCCTCGTCGCGCCTTTGGCGCAAGGTGGCTCAGGAGATGGCCCCGAAACACCCCGACGTGCAGACCGACTTCATGTACGTGGACAACGCCTCGATGCGCATGATTCAGGAACCCACGTTCTTCGACGTGATGGTCACGGAGAACACTTTCGGCGACATACTCACCGACGAGGGCTCGTGCATCTCGGGTTCTATGGGCTTGCTCCCCTCCGCCTCGACCGGCGAAAGCACGCCCGTGTTCGAACCCATCCACGGCTCGTGGCCGCAGGCGAAAGGCCTGAACATCGCCAATCCGCTGGCTCAGATACTCTCCGTGGCTATGCTCTTTGAGTATTTCGACCTCACGGACGAGGGCGCGCTCATCCGCCGTGCGGTCGATGCCAGCCTCGATGCCAACGTGCGCACACCCGAAATACAGGTTGAGGGCGGCGCAAAGTACGGCACAAAGGAAGTCGGCGCATGGATTGTCGACTGGATAGCCCAGCAGTAATATCTGTGATTAGGACATTAGAAATGCAAATGCTTGTCTGTACAAAATTGCACCGAACAATGTCCGCAAACCGCGCCCCAGCGGGGCAGCTCTCCATAGCCCAGGGCAAAGCCGGCGCAAAGCGGCGGCGACACCCTGGGTGCCCCACGCAGGACAAGTCGCGCCCTGTAAGGTAGGGTGTCCAAAATTCCGTTTTTGCCAGCAAAATATTGCCCACAAACCGCGGCCTGAAAGGCCAGCTGCTCGTAGCCCAGGGCAAAGTGGCGGCGCATTGCGGCGTCACGTCACCCTGGGTTTCCGTAAAGGGGACGTTGCCGCCCCATCGGGGCAGCTGCATTGATACCGGGCAACGCCCGGGTTCAGTAGCGGTTGGGGGCCGACGGTATACCATAGGTTTAGCGGGGCGTTGCCCCTATATTATGTAGCTGCCCTTGCAGGGCGCGACTTGTCCCGCACGGGAAACCCAGGGTGACGCCGCCACTTCGCGTCGGCTCTGCCCTGGGCTAGGAGCAACTGCCCCGTTGGGGCGCGGTTTGCGGACATAATCGTTGCAACTTTGCACCGAAACATGTGCATTTTGAACACCCTACCTTTCAGGCCGTGGCTTGTGGACAAATTCTTCCCTGAAAAGAAACTTCCCTCCCCCCTAACCCCCAAAACTCCCCTGCCAATGTCAAACAATCGTGAACGCTGGGAGGTGAACTACAAGGCACTCTATGCCTATGTGCAACGCAACGGCCACCTTCCCGACAAACGGAAGGTGGCCGACCGTGCTTTGCTCAACTGGTGGAAGTACAACCAAAAGCGAGCCAAACTGTTTCTGCTCGACGAGGAACAGCTGGAAAAACTCGAAACGCTCAGCAAAATGAGGACGGGCTACTCCTCGTCCAAACGGTCCTCCCAGAGGTAGTGGCGCGTTTCGCGGACAATCACGCCCGAGAGCAGGAGAAGCGAAAGAATGTTTGGCAGAGCCATGAGCGCGTTGAACGTATCGCCCAAGTTCCACACCAAGTTGATGGCCGTGACCGAGCCGATGAACGTGGCGGCAATCCACAGAATGCGGTATACGTAGCGCGCCTTGCGTCCGAAAAGGTATTCGAGAGCCTTCTCCCCCAGGTAGCTCCACCCGAGAACCGTGCTGAACGCGAACGTGACGATGCCCAGCGTAAGCACCAGCGGACCGAACGTGGGTATCTGGCCAAAAGCCACCTTGGTGAGCGTGGCCCCCGCACTCGAATCGATGCCCGGGTCGGCCATGACGGAACTGACCAAGGTGACACCCGTGATGGCGCAGATGACCACTGTGTCCCAGAAAGGCGAGGTAGAGCTAACCAAAGCCTGCCGCACCGGGTTGCGCGTCTGCGCGGCAGCCGCCACGATGGGGGCCGAACCAAGTCCCGACTCGTTTGAGAACAGTCCGCGGGCAATGCCGTAGCGCATGGCCGTCATGATGCTCGACCCCACAAATCCGCCCGCCGCAGCCTTTGCGCTGAATGCATCGGTGAGGATGAGCTTGACAGCCGGCAGCACATAAGCCCCGTTGCGGGCAAGCAGCCACACGCAGCCCCCCACGTAGAGCAGAGCCATGAAAGGCACAAGGCTCTCGCAAACCCGGGCAATGCCCTTCACACCAAAGAAAATGACGGCGCACGTAAGCAGCGCGATGGCAGCCCCCGTGGCTACGGGCGGCACATGGTAGCCCTCGCTGAGCAGCATCGAGATGGAGTTGCACTGTATCATGTTGCCGATGAAAAACGAGGCAAGCACCGTGCAAAAGGCGAAGACCACGCCCAGCCACTTGCAGCCCAGCCCGCGCTCGAGGGCGTACATCGGGCCGCCGAGCATTTTGCCGTCAGCCGTCCTAACGCGGTACTTGATGGCAAGCAATCCCTCGCTGTATTTCGTGGCGATGCCGAGCAAGCCCGTCATCCAGCACCAGAACACCGCGCCCGGACCGCCCATGGTGACCGCCGTGGCCACGCCTATAATATTGCCCGTGCCGATGGTGCCGGCAAGGCTCGTGGCAAGGGCCGAAAACTGGCTCACGTCGCCCGTCGACCCTTTGTCGCGCGTGACGCTCAGCCGCAGGGCCTTGAAAAGGTAACGTTGCGGAAAGCGCAGACGAACCGTGAGGTAGAGGTGAGTGCCCATGAGCAGCACAATCATCGGCACGCCCCAAAGGTAGCCGTTGAGAAAGGAGAGAAATTCGTTTAGTGAGGTCATAGTGCATTGAGTTTTTGAGAAATGTCTGCCCCCGTCCCTTCTCTAAGGGAAAAGGATGTTTCGTGAGACGAGGGGGCAACATGATGCGCAAATGTAAAAACATTTTGCGTTTCAGCTTGCATTAAGAACGGTAATGCCAATATTTGCAACTATTTTGTAAGGGAAAGATGTGTATTGTAGAACAATTCGTACAAGGAAAGCTTGGCGATGCAGCGCTTTGCGAGGACGGCATTGCCGTTACGCCCCACTTTGCCGCCGTGGTGGACGGAAGCACGTCGAAAGTGCCCGGACGGAACGGCGGGCGCGAGGCCATGCGGATTGTGTGCGAGGCGTTGCGGACACTCGCCCCCGATGCCGGGAAACGTGAAATGCTCCAGCACTTCACCCGTGCGTTGGCTGCCCACAACATACCCGAGGCGAAGAGCGATGCCGCCTATCGGCTGACCTGTTCGGCCGTGGTTTACAGCCATGCACGGCGCACGGTGTGGATGGTGGGCGACTGCCAATGCCGCTTTGACGGTGCGACCTATACGAACAACAAGCTTGTGGACGCTATTCTGACGGAAGTGCGCTGCAGCGTGCTTCGTCACCTGATAAACTGTGGATACAGCCAAGACGAACTCCGCCGCCGCGACCTGGGGCGGGAGTTCATTGCCGATGCCCTGCGCGACCAGACAAATTTTCAGAACGACCCCAACCCCGGCAATCCCTACCGCTACGCCGTGTTGGACGGCACACCCGTGGACGAAGACCTCGTGAGAGAAATACCCGTGCCGCCCGGCGCAGGGCAACTCATCCTCGCCTCTGACGGCTACCCCCTGGTGGGCGACACGCTCGAAGAGAGCGAAAGGGAATTGTGCCGGCTGCTGGCGGCCGACCCCCTCTGCATGGCTGCCAACGCCGCCACAAAAGGGTGGCGCGAGGGCAACGCCTCGTTCGACGACCGTTGCTACCTGCGCCTCGCTCTCGACTGACGCGGCGAATAGCAGTATATAATTTAAGACGGGTGAGTATTAGCGTTTTCAACGATTTCGTTACTTTTGCAAGTGATTAAGGGCGGCTCTGTAAATTGCCCCCTTGCAATACACAATGACAAAACGCAGAAACTGGAACGTTCCAAAGGGACAAGAACTCACCGATTTTGACAAGAAGATATTGAGCTATCAAAATCGCGGCGAACTCGTTCCCCACCGTAAACTCGTAAAGACCCCCGAACAGATAGAAGGCATACGCCGCTCTGGCGTGGTGAACACCGGCGTGCTGGACCTTGTGGAAAAGGAAATCCACGCCGGCATGAGCACGGCAGAGATAGACAAACTCGTCTACGACTACACCGTGGACCACGGCGCAATACCCGCCCCCCTCAACTATGAGGGCTTCCCCAAGAGCGTATGCACGAGCATCAACGAAGTGGTGTGCCACGGCATTCCCTCAGAGTACGAAATACTTGAAGAGGGCGACATCATCAACGTAGACGTAAGCACCATCCTCGACGGGTACTACAGCGACGCTTCGCGAATGTTCATCATCGGGCAGACAACGCCCGAAAAGGAAAAACTCGTCCGCGTGACGAAAGAATGCCTCGAAATAGGCGCGGAAGCCGCCAAGCCGTGGGGCTTTGTGGGCGACATAGGCAAAGCCATCGAGAAGCACGCGAAGAAAAACGGTTACAGCGTAGTGCGCGACCTTTGCGGTCACGGCGTGGGACTTGAGTTTCACGAAGACCCCGAGGTGGACCACTACAACACGCACCGTCGCGGCATGTTGCTCGTGCCCGGCATGGTGTTCACCATCGAGCCGATGATCAACATGGGCGACTACCACGTGTTTATCGACGAAGAAGACGGCTGGACCGTAGTGACTGAGGACGAACTCCCCTCGGCGCAGTGGGAACACACCTTCCTCGTGACCGAAGACGGCCTGGAAGTGCTTACCCATTAAAAGCGGCGCATACACCGCGCACATTATTCCCCGAAAGACAAAAAGAACGATGACAACAATTCTCGCCATAGAGTCGAGCTGCGACGACACGTCGGCCGCCGTACTGCGCGACGGCTACCTGCTGAGCAACGTCACGGCGAGCCAAGCCGTGCACAAAGCCTACGGAGGCGTTGTGCCAGAACTGGCGTCGCGCGCACACCAGCAAAACATCGTGCCGGTGGTGGACCAAGCCCTCAAACAGGCGGGCGTGGCCAAGGAGGAACTCTCCGCCGTGACCGTGACGTTGGGCCCGGGATTGATGGGTTCGCTGCTCGTGGGCGTGTCGTTTGCCAAAGGGCTGGCTACCTCGCTGGGCATTCCCCTCATCGAGGCCAACCACCTGCAAGGCCACATATTGGCGCACTTCATACAGACTCCCGACGAGGAACACGCCGTGCCGCCCTATCCGTTCCTCTGCCTGCTGGTGAGCGGCGGCAACTCGCAGATAGTAAAGGTGAACGCCTACAACCAGCTCGAGATACTTGGGCAGACCATCGACGACGCCGCCGGCGAGGCGATGGACAAATGTTCCAAGGTAATGGGCTTCGGCTATCCGGGCGGCCCTATTATCGACCGTCTGGCGCGGCAGGGCAACCCCGATGCGTACAAGTTTGCCAAGCCCCACATTGCCGGGCTTGACTATAGCTTCTCGGGACTGAAAACGTCGTTCCTCTACTTCCTGCGCGACCAAATAAAGGAAGACCCCGACTTCATTGAACACCACAAGGAAGACCTTGCAGCCTCGCTCGAGCGCACCATCGTGGACATACTGATGAAGAAGCTCGACTTGGCGGTGAAGCAGACCGGCATCACGCACGTGGCGCTCTCGGGCGGCGTGTCGGCCAACACGGGACTGCGCAACGCCTTCAAGCAACGGGCGGAGAAACGCGGCTGGGACATCTACATACCGAAGTTCAGCTACACCACCGACAACGCGGCAATGATTGCCATTACGGGCTACTTCAAGTACCTCGACAAGGACTTTTGCCCCATTGACAAGCCCGCCTACTCGCGAACCACCCTCTAACAGAAACAAATATTACGAAGAAATATAAGTTATGGACTTAGACCTCAAACTCACAAGCAAAGAGATTAACGAAATTATGTGGCGCGAGCACAAGACGCTCTCAACCGCAGAGAGTTGCACGGCCGGCCGCATCGCGAGCGTGATTACCGCCGTACCCGGCAGTTCGAGCTACTACAAGGGCGGTCTCGTTTGCTACAACAACGAAATCAAGGAAAACCTCCTCGGCGTAGACGCGAAAGTGATTGAAGAGCAGACTCCCGTTTGCGAGGAAGTAGTGCGCCAGATGGTTCTCGGCGCAAACAAACTCTTCGGTACCGACTATGCCGTGGCAGTGAGCGGCTATGCAGGCCCAGGCGGCCCCGATGGCGGCAAGGCCGGCGTAATTGTAGGCACTATCTGGATTGCAGTGGGCAACGCCGAAAAGATGGTGACCCGCATGATTGAGGAAGACAACGGCCGCGACAAAAACCTCTCTTCGGCCACCACCGTAGCCATGCACATGCTCCTCGACTTTATCAAGGGCGAAGAACCTGCCACAGAAGAGTAAGCGGCGCGCAAACGGCGCAAAATAAACATCCCCTTCCCCTGAAAGGCTACGGCTTTTCAGGGGAAGCTTGTTTCAGCCGAGTGACAACGAAATGGAAATGACATTTAATTGGCTGAAAATCGTTGTTTATGTCAGAAAAAACGTGGAATTTTGCATACCTCACACCGTGAGGCGCGCTTTGGCTTTCCATTGCGTTGCCGCACGCCCTTATGACATCCGCGTGAAAACAAAACAGACACTATATTATATAGGCGGCTTGCTGCTTGTGGCAGGAGCCGTGCTTCCGTTGTTCGTCCCCGAGGTAGCCCCCTACGTGTTTGCCGTGGGCGCATTGCTCTTCGCCCCCGTCCAGATGGCCGACCGCTACGAAGGCCGCAACCTCGTTATTCGCCGTTTGCGCCGCCAGCAAGTGATGGGCGCGTTCCTGCTGCTCGTCACTGCCGTGCTGATGTTTATGCAGGTTTACCAGTTGCGCCCGTTCCGTGGCGGCGAGTGGAAAATATTCCTCACGATAGCCGTGTTCCTTGAACTCTACACGGTGTTCCGCATTGACTTTGAAGAGAAGAAAGAAAAGAAGTGAATGGGCGGAAGCCGGACAATTCCATTACTCGACCTATGTACAACGACACCGACGAGTTTGTCAACGCCCTTGACAGTTTTGTACGCGCCGAACTGCGCCTGAGCATGCAGCCAGCCGACTACAACAACGAGGCCGTGCAGATAGTCGACGCGCGCAACCACCTGTTTCGCAACGTGGGCGTACGTGCCACCGACGAAGAAGAGGACGTTTACGCCATCCGCGAACTTTGCCACGTGGACGAGGACACGCTGGACCTCGTACCGAACCGAATGAAGCTGCAAGCCATAGCCCGAAGCTATTTTTTCTGAAAAGACAGATACATCCCCCCCTATGCGAAAAACACAAATCCTCAACTGCGTGCTGCTCCTGCTTGTAGCGGCAATGGCAGTATACATCGTCCTTTCCAACCGCAACCAAACCCCTGCACCACAAACGGCAACTGCGCAAACAGACAGCGCAACCGCCGGCGGCGAGTGGAAGGAAATAAAGCCCGAAGAACTGAAAAATCCCGTCGCGCTGTTCTCTGCCGACTGGATGGCTTTGGCAGCCGGAAAGAAAGGCGACCTGAACGCCATGACCGTAGGGTGGGGGACGATAGGCGTGCTTTGGGGCAAACCCGTCGTGACGGTGTATGTGCGCGAGAGCCGCTATACCAACGAACTGATGAAGCGCAACGAATACTTCACGTTGACGGCTTTCCCCGAAAATCATCGCAGCGCACTCGAATACATCGGTTCGCACTCCGGACGCAACGAGAAGGACAAACTCCAAAAGGCAGGGCTAACCACAGAGTTTACCGCCCTCGGCAATCCGCTGTTCAAGGAAGCCAACCTCGCCGTTGAATGCCGCGTGCTCTTTAAGGAAACGATGAAGAAAGAACTCATCCTCGACAAAGACATCGAAACAAAATGCTACGAGGGTGACGAGAAGTCGGAACACGTGATGTACGTGGGCGAGATTGTCCACGTTTGGAAAAAGTAACCCCTTGCCCATCGCCTCAAACATGGAAGAAAAACACACCCGGGAAACCACCGCCTTCCGGCACGCCCTCCCCATACAGATACGCTTCAACGACGTAGACCGCTACGGACACGTCAACAACAACGCCTACTTCGCCTACTACGACTTGGGCAAGGAAGAGTATCTGCGTTCAGTGCTGAAAACGGACTACCGCGCATCCGACGTAGTCCCCGTCATCGCCAACATCAACGCCGACTTTATCCAGCCAATCTTCTACGGCGACGAAATCGTCATCGAGACCCGCGTGTCGCACTTGGGCAATAAGAGTTTCACCCTCATGCAGCGAGCCGTGAACCAGCGTACGCAGAGCGTGGTGTGCCAGTGCCAAACCGTGATGGTGTGCTTCAACCTCCGCACGCAACAGTCCGCCGAACTCCCCGAAGCCTATCGCCAGGCAATCGAGGATTATGAAAGGCCTACCCCCAACCAATCCCAATAGAGGCAGCGGTAAGAGACTGGACCGAAATACGAACGCAAAAACACAAACGAGATGCAAGAGATAGTCTTTTCAAAGAACATTACCGCCGAACTCAACCGCCTTTGCGACGAGAGCGGCGCAGACCGCATATTCCTCCTGACCGACGAAACCACAGAGCGGCTTTGCCGTCCCTTGGTGGCAGAGTGCAAGGCACTGCTTCCGGCAAGCGGCATCGTGATTGGCGCGACCGACGTGAACAAAACGCTCGATACCCTCGCCGCAGTATGGAAAAATCTCAGCGACGGGAAAGCCTCGCGCCGCTCCCTGCTGATAAACCTCGGCGGCGGCATGGTGACAGACTTGGGCGGATTTGCCGCGGCTACGTTCAAGCGCGGCATCGCCTTCTTCAACATCCCCACAACGCTGCTCTCGATGGTCGACGCCGCCGTGGGCGGAAAGACCGGCATCAACTTCAACGGTTTCAAGAACGAGGTCGGCGTGTTTCAGGAAGCCAAAGCCGTCATTATCGACACGGAATTTCTCCGTACGCTCGACGAAGAGAACCTCCGTTCGGGCTACGCCGAGATGTTGAAGCACTCCTTGCTCGAGAACGAACAGATGTGGGCAGACCACTTGAAGTTCGACCTCGCCGCGCCCGACTACGCCCACCTGCAAGAACTCGTAAGGCAGAGCATCGCCTGCAAGCAGCGCATCGTGACGGAAGACCCTCACGAAAAAGGCATACGCAAAGCCCTCAACCTGGGACACACCGTGGGGCACGCTTTTGAGAGCCTCGCACTGGAACGCCAACGCCCCATTCTTCACGGTTACGCCGTGGCCTACGGCTTGCTCTGCGAACTCTTCCTCAGTGCAGCCCACACGGGTTTCCCCACCGACAAGATGCGCCAGACGGTGCAGTTCATCCGTGCCAACTACGGCACGTTCCCCCTCACCTGCGACGACTACGAAACTGTGTACGACACGATGCTCCACGACAAGAAAAACGTCAACGGCGTAATCAACTTCACCCTGCTCGGCGGAGTGGGCGACATACGGCTCGACCAGCACCTGAGCAAGGAAGAAGTGTTTGAGAGTTTCGACTTCTTCCGCGAAGGCTAACACCCAACAACGACTATCCCCATGACAAAAACACTGACCCCACAGTCCGCCCGGTTGCGCAAACTCACGCAACTGCTCGAACACGTGCTATCGCTCCTCGTGGTATTCCTGATGTTTGCGGCAGTGGCTTTGCAAACGGGCAGCCTCTTCGGCCATAAGGTTGGCGCGGCAAACACCTCGCAGCAAAAAGCCGTCCAGTTGCAGCAGCCCACTCCCGAACAGTTGAACGAACTCGGCCTTGACAACAACGCCGTGCAACTGACGCAACGCGACTCCGCCTCGTGGAACGTGGCGCAGACCGGCGGTGCGGAGAAGGGCGTACTCGTATCGTCATTGCCCTACGCCCGCGACGTGAAGGGATTTGCCGGACAAGTACCTTTATATATATACATAGACGAAAGCGGCGTGGTGCGCGGCATCGTACTCGCCGACAACGCCGAAACGCCCGACTTCGTAAACCGCGCTTCGGCTGCCCTCCTGCCGCAATGGATAGGCAAGGGCACGGAGCAAGCTGCTTCGCAGAAAGTAGATGCCGTGAGCGGCGCCACGTTCTCGAGCCGAGCCATCATCGCCAACGTGCAGCAGTCGCTCGCAGCCCTTTCGGCGGCTCAGAGCCACACGGCTAACGCACCCGTCGTAGGGTGGGGCAGAACGATTGCCGTTATCCTCGTCCTGTTGCTTGGGCTTGGCATCAGCTACTTCTTCCGCGGCAACAAGGTACTGCGTGTGGTGCAGCTGTTGCTCAACGTCGGTGTGCTGGGCTTCTGGTGCGGGCAGTTCCTCTCGCTCTCCCTCTTGCGCGGCTGGCTGGCCCACGGCTTCGACCCCGTGGCCTATCTGCCCACGCTTATTGTACTGGCAGTGGCCGTACTGCTCCCGTTCTTCAAGCACAAACACCATTATTGCTCGTGGGTTTGTCCCCTTGGCAGCGCACAGGAACTGATGAGCCGCTTGCCTTTCCCCAAGATACGCTGTTCGGCAAAGGTCTACCGCAGTATGTCGCGCGTGCGCCTTTGGGTGTTTGCCCTGCTCATGTTGCTGCTGTGGACGGGCGTGGGCAGCGTTGTGCTCGACTACGAACCCTTTACGGCATTCCTCACCTCGACCGCCCTGCCGGCAGTCATCATTATGGCGGCGGTGATACTCGTGGCAAGCTGCTTCATCCCCAACCTGTGGTGCCGCAGTCTTTGCCCCATGGGCATGGCGCTGACTCTCGCCGAGGACTCGCTCAGCATGAACAACCTCAAAACCACCATAAAATCCCGAAAAGACAATGAATAAGTACAAAGTAATATGCGTCGTGCTGCTGGTGGCTCTGCTCGCCACGATGGCACGTATGCTCGTCCTGCGGCAAGCGGTGAAAGAAACGGCTTCCGCACAGCCGACTGCCGAGGCCGTGCTTCGAAACATCCTCTCGCGCAAGAGCGTCCGTGAATATACTGATTCTGCCGTATCGCGCGAGAAACTCGATACCCTTGTCCGTGCCGCCATGGCCGCGCCTTCGGGCCGCGATATGCGGCCGTGGAAGTTCCTTGTTGTGGACGACAAAGAGGCGATGCGCCAGTTGGCCGGCAAACTCCCCTACGCCAAGATGCTCGCCTCGGCTCAGGCAGCCATCGTGGTGTGCGGCGACCTCAGTGTGACCGACAAGGAAGGCAAGCCCTCCACCAACTGGATGTTCGACTGCTCCGCCGCTACCGAAAATCTCCTACTGCAAGCCGAGGCCATGGGCTTGGGCGCAGTGTGGACGGCCGCTTACCCCTATCCCGAACGCTTGGAGGCTGTGAAGGCGGCGTTCAACCTGCCCGAACACATCGTGCCGCTCAACGTCATCCCAATCGGTTATCCCAAGGGCGAACCGCAGCCTAAGGACAAGTACAACAAGGACAATATCCACTACAACGCATGGTAAAGACACGTCCCTCGGCCGCGACGCTGGGATTTATCGTTGGGCTGGTTGCCGCCGTCTGCTACGGTTTCATCCCCTTCTTCACGCTTCCCATCAAGCAGGGCAATGCGTCCGACTTCATGTCCGACCCCTGCATCCTGTTCTACCGCTTTGGCTTTGCCTCGCTCATCGTGGCTGTGGCAATGATTGTGCAACGAAAGAGTTTCAAGGTGACGCGCGGCGAACTCGTCACGCTCATCTACCTCTCGTTTATCTCCGACGGCTCCGCCCTGTTCCTCATTGACGGCTACAACTATATGTCGAGCGGCGTGGCCACCACGCTCCACTTCATGTATCCCGTGGCTACGGCTATCATCATGATGGTGTTCTACCACGAGGCACGCCGGGCGAGTACGCTCTTTGCGGTTGTCATGGCCGTGGCTGGCGTGGCCGTGTTGTCGTGGGACACTTCGGGCAAGGCGAGCGTAACGGGCATTGTCATCGTGCTTATTTCAGCCCTTTGCTACGCCCTCTACATCATTCGCGTGAACCGCTCGCGCGCCGCCACCATGGACGGCACGAAGCTGGTGTTCTACATTCTCTTCATCGGTGCGCTCATCTTCGGCGGCGAGGCTCTGCGCCAGGGAAGTTTTGCCCCTATCACTACCAACTTGCAGCTTACGCACCTCATTGCCCTGTCCGTCGTTTGCACGTTTGTCACCAATGTGGCATTGGTGTACAGCGTGAAGCGCATTGGCAGCACCATGGTGGCTGTGCTTGGCGCGTTCGAACCCCTCACCGCCGTGGTAGTAGGTTGCCTGGTGTTCCATGAGCCGTTCACGTGGCAGGTGGTTGTGGGCATTCTGTTCATCATCCCGGCCGTGCTGCTCATTGTGCTGACCCGTCGCCGATAAAGGGGCGGAAATAGCCAAACGGCACGCCAAAAGCGGCGAAAAGGGCGCAACGCCTTGCGTTTCAAACAAAAATCGTTACTTTTGCAGCGTTATGCCATAAGGGCCAGACTGGATTTGACAGCGGGCAGGAGTGGTATGTAAGCACACAGTGCGCCTGAAAGTGGGCACTTAAATCTCGGCTTTCAACAATTTAACTGGCGAAAATAGCTTTGCTCTCGCTGCCTAATCGAAGTACAGTAGATTGGCTTTATTCCGGCACAAGGTGCTGGAACGGGACATCACCCAAGAGCTGTTGCTCCGAAGCGTCTTGATACGGTGGTGCAGAAAATCGGGGATAGTTGCGGCCGGCCTCGCGGCCGCGGCGAAATTTTAGAGGATAAGGCGTCGGATTGGGGCTGCACTGGTCTTGCCGGCACACGAAAACCAAATCAGTGATAAGTGTGTAGAAAGCATGCGATTTCCCCGTTTGGACGAGGGTTCGACCCCCTCCTGGTCCACAAGCGCAAAAAGACTTCCGCCACGCAGCGGTTCCCGCAGAGGAGCGTTGCATGGCGGAAGTCTTTTTGCGCTTTCGGTCAGAGCCTCATTGTGCTGAGGCTTACAGATAGGGTGTTCAATATGCGAATATTTGTGGTGCAAAATTGCAACGACAATGTCCGCAAACCGCGCCCCAACGGGGCAGCTGCTCATAGCCCAGGGCAGAGCCGTCACGAAGTGGCGGCGTCACCCTGGGTTCCCCGTGCGGGATGTGT
>CAVGTD010000035.1:0-24257 GCA_963632215.1 Clostridiales bacterium | reverse complement strand
CTTTTACTGCTGCCCTTTCAGGGCGCAAACCACCCCTATACTTTACCCAGGGCGTTGCCCTGGGCTAGGGACTTAAAGGCTTTCAGCCTTTTTCGCTAGACATCGTCACTACTTTTTTGCACCGAAAACATTTGCGTTTTGAACACCCTGCCTGCTTGGGCGAAATAAACGGATTTCGCCCAGGCATGACTTTTTTAGACGCAGTCAAGCAATCTGGTATTCAGCGCAAAACTTTTCGCTGCACAAAAGACGTTGAAATCAGGAAATGAGCTTTTCCAAGTCCGCTTTCAGAAAATCTTCGAGGGGGAAAAGGTCTGAACCTACAACGAGGGCATGATCGGGCTTGAACTTCTCCTTGAACACTTGCAGCCCCGTGTTCATCACCCTGCGGCCGCTCTTCACCTCAATGGCCGTGGTATGGCCGTAGCCCTCAATGATGAAGTCCACCTCTTCGTTGCGCTCGCGCCAATAGTATACGCTGATGCCCAAATCGTCGGCCTGGTTAAGCAGGTAACTTCCAACTGCGCTTTCCACCCATCTCCCCCACGCCTTTGGGTCGGTGTACGCCTTTTCGTACGTTGTATTGGATAGGGCAGACAGGAGGGCCGTATTGTAGACCATTAGCTTCGGTACGGTATTGTACTTGCGGGCGTTGCGGCGCGCATACTTCTGCATACCCTTCAATCGTAGACTTGCCCACCTGACGAGGCCCTGAAATAACCTGTATAAAATGCCTCGGCTCTGCAATTCTGTCTTTAAGGACGGTGCATTCTTTCTTCTTGAACATAAGCGTACCCTTTGACGTGATAATCTGCTGCGAAGATATGCAGAATTCTCAAAAGTCGCTGACAAAATTCTCAAACGTGCCTTACAAAATTCTCAGTTCTCGGCTACAAAATTCTCAATTCTCATACGTATTTCGCTATGTATCAACTTGTTAGCGATTTACACGTCACACTACCCATTAGACTTTTAGGAAGGCTGAGGAGCTGAGCCTCAATTTACGCAAACAGTGGACTGCGAGGCTTTTCGCCGGGGGCTGAAAGAATACGCCGCCGCAGTACAGGAGTCCGCCCGTGGACGCACTCCAGTACGCCCGTGGGCGGACTCGAGTTCTACGCCGGGCGCACTCGAGTTTCCCCACGGGCGGACTCGAGTACGCTGGCGGGCGTACTCAAGTACATTACGGGCGAACCCGAATACTACGGCGAAGCATTTTCCCAGCACCGCAAGCCGGCGCGTTTATTCCACAGGTTGCGTACCTGCTGACGGCATCAAAACGGATGCGCAAACAAGTGGCGGTAAAGGGGGCGCAGAGGGCGAAAGTGCGGAAAAGTGTAGCCAACACACCAATTTACGTGCGGAAAAGTGTAGCCTCAGCGCATATTTAGGCGCGGAAAAGTGTAGTCAACGCACTAATACACGTGCAGAAAAATGTAACGCATTGTACTGAAAGACTTGTATTTCAAAGACTTATAGCTCAGAAAGGCATACTCACCAAAAAATCTTATCACCAACGGAAGGCTAAGTCCGCTGCAAGTTCCGAACAAGCATCCCTTGCCCTCTAATAAAATCTCATTCATTGCGGGAAAAGTTCAAGATTGGAGGATTTTGGAAAACCGGAATTTGCTCCGCTAACGTAACTTTGCAGTGATATTTGGGAAATAAGACAAAATAAAAATGGTAACAACGCATTTCACAACGCATTGTTACCTCACAGAACTTATATAGAGATGAAAAAACTATCGTTTATTGCAGGGATGAGAGCCTAAATTGCAACTCCCATTCTCATACGCTCGCAAAGATAGGGCATTACCCGGCTTTGTGCAAACTAATTGCCAAAATTACCCCCCCGATTACGCATTTTTATTTCGCAGACACACTTTTTAACCGCCTGCGAGCATTTTGCCGCCGCCCGTCCAGGGCGGTGCGGCTTGGTGCGCCTGTTCAGTCGAACGAGCTGCCCTTGCGGCAGAAGCCTTTGAGCTGCATGTCGAAGCAAAGCGTGGAGTAGGCCGGCATAACGCCCTGCGCACCGCTGCCGTAGCCGAGCTGCTGGGGGATGTATACCATCCAGCGGTCGCCAATGCGCATGTAGAGTAGCGCGGTGGTGAAGCCCTCGACAAGGTTGTCGACGGCGAAACGGGTGGGTACGGAGTAGTCGGCGTCGAACACGGACTTTTCGCTCTCGTAGATGCCGCTGTGGTCAAACACCCGCCCGCTCTTGTAGCTTGTGGTGGGGATGAGATGCCCCATGTAGTTCACCTTGACAGAGTCGCGGTACATGGGGAAGCCCGAACCCGTGCCGTGGTCAATTACCTTGGCGCAAATGCTGTCGGTGAGCGTGCTGCTCACCTTGGCGTACGAGGGGAAGACGCGCCAGTCGCAATTAGCCTCCCAATCGTCGCCGTAGGTTGCCTTGGCCTGAGCCACTTCCTTGGCTGCCACGTGGTAGACGCTGTCGAAGTAGGCGGCGTTGCGCTGCTGCCAGTTGGCGGTGAACTCAGGGTCGGCTGCGTCCTGGTCGTCGTCCTTGCAGGCCGTCGTGACAACGGCGGCGCACACAAGGAGGAGCATAAGGCGGAAAAGGGAATGTAACGACGGTGTTCTCATGCGGAAGGGGAAAATGTCGGCTTTACGGATTGTTCAACGGTAGTGACGGTTTACTGCAACTTTTTGAGCAGCGAGGTGAGGCTCACCTTGTCCTCGATGAGCGAGCGCAGGTCGGCGATGGGCACGCGCGTCTGCTGCATGGTGTCGCGGTCGCGAAGGGTCACGCAGTTGTCGTTGAGCGAGTCGTGGTCGATGGTGATGCAGTAAGGAGTGCCGATGGCATCCTGACGGCGGTAGCGCTTGCCGATAGAGTCCTTTTCGTCGTACTTGCAGTTGAAGTGGAATTTGAGGTCGTTCATGATTTCGCGCGCCTTTTCGGGCAGTCCGTCCTTCTTTACGAGAGGCATTACGGCGAGCTTGACGGGGGCGAGAGCTGCGGGGAGCTTCAAAACCACGCGGGTGTCGCCGCCTTCGAGTTTTTCCTCGGTGTAAGAGTGGCACATCACGCTGAGGAACATACGGTCTACGCCGATTGACGTTTCGATGTCGTACGGCGTGTAGCTGCGGTTTTCCTCAGGGTCGAAATATTCAATCTTGCGGCCGGAGAACTTGGCGTGCTGCGAAAGGTCGAAGTCGGTACGCGAGTGGATGCCCTCAACCTCCTTAAAGCCGAACGGCATCTTGAACTCGATGTCGCAAGCGGCGTTGGCGTAGTGGGCGAGCTTTTCGTGGTCGTGGAAGCGGTAGCACTCTGCGCCGAAGCCCAGAGCCTCGTGCCATTTGAGGCGGGTTTCCTTCCACTTGTTGAACCATTCCATCTCGGTACCGGGCTTCACGAAGAACTGCATCTCCATTTGCTCGAACTCGCGCATACGGAAGATGAACTGGCGCGCAACGATTTCGTTGCGGAAGGCCTTGCCTATCTGGGCGATGCCAAAGGGGAGCTTCATGCGTCCGGTCTTCTGCACGTTGAGGTAGTTGACGAAGATGCCCTGCGCCGTTTCGGGACGGAGGTAGATAGTGCTTGAACCCTCTGCCGTAGAACCCACCTCGGTCTTGAACATGAGGTTGAACTGGCGAACGTCGGTCCAGTTGCGTGTGCCGGAGATGGGGCAGACGATTTCCTCGTCGAGGATGATTTGCTTAAGCTCGTTGAGGTCCATCTTGTTCATGGCCTCGGAGTAGCGTTCGTGCAGTGCGTCGCGCTTTGCCTGATGTTCAAGCACGCGGGCGTTGGTGCTGCGGAACTGCGCCTCGTCGAAGCTGTCGCCGAAACGCTTGCGCGCCTTTGCCACTTCCTTCTCAATCTTCTCCTCGTACTTGCCGATTTGGTCTTCGATAAGCACGTCGGCACGGTAGCGCTTCTTGGAATCGCGGTTGTCGATGAGGGGGTCGTTGAACGCGTCGACGTGACCCGAAGCCTTCCAGACGGTCGGGTGCATGAAGATGGCGGAGTCGATGCCCACGATGTTTTCGTGGAGCAGAACCATGCTCTGCCACCAGTACTGCTTGATATTGTTTTTCAGTTCCACGCCGTTCTGACCGTAGTCGTAAACCGCGCCCAAGCCGTCGTAGATGTCGCTTGAGGGGAATACGAAACCATACTCTTTGCAATGTGATACGATCTTCTTGAAAACGTCTTCCTGTGCCATTGTGTTGCTGTTGTATTTATTGTTGTGGCGGCAAAGTTAGCAAAGTGTCAGTTGAAAATCAACTAAACGCATCCTTTTCTTCTTCCGGCTAACGCCGTCCAGCCCTTTCGCCATCGGCGCAGACACGGGGCGCGCCCTGCCCTGCTCCGCCCTGCCCGCCCCGCCTAGAAGCAAAGCAGCCGCCCCGTGGAGGGCGGCTGCGGTTGTATGATTCGCGGTGCTGATATTAGTGGTTGAGCTTGGCTTCGAGCTTGGCGAGCATGTCGCGCGTCATGGCGTCGAGGTCGTACTCGGGCTTCCAGTCCCACTCCTGACGGGCGCAGATGTCGCTCAGGCTGTTGGGCCACGAGTCGGCGTTGGCCTGCTTCAAGGGGTCTACCTGATACTCCATTTCGAAGCCGGGCTTGTACTTGCGGATGGCGGCAAGCACGCCTTCGGGGTCGAAGCTCATGGCGGCGATGTTGAAAGCGTTGCGGTGGACGAGGCGCGAGGGGTCGGCCTCCATCAGTTCAACGGCTGCTCGCAGGGCGTCGGGCATATACATCATGTCCATGTAGGTGCCCTTGGCGATGGGGCAGACGAACTTTTCGCCGCGCACGGCGGAGTAGTAGATGTCGCAAGCGTAGTCGGTGGTGCCGCCGCCGGGGAGCGTCACGTAGGAGATGAGGCCCGGGAAGCGCACGGCGCGCGTGTCGACGCCGTACTTGCGGTAGTAGTAGTCGGAAAGCAGCTCGGTGGTCACCTTAGACACGCCGTAGATTGTACGGGGACGCTGGATGGTGTCCTGCGGCACGTTGTCGGCGGGCGTTTCGGGACCGAACGAACCGATGGAACTCGGGGTAAACACGGCGCAGTTGTGTTCGCGCGCCACTTCGAGTACGTTCCACAAGCCGTCGATGCCGATTTTCCACGCCAGCTGGGGGCGGCCCTCAGCCACTACGCTCAGCAGGGCGGCAAGGTTGTAGATGGTGTCTACATTGTGCTTCTGCACCACTTCGGCAATCTGTTTGCCGTCGGTCACGTCGCAGATTTCGGCCGGGCCCGACTCGGCGAGTTCCCCCTTGGGAGCCGCACTGGGAATGTAGCCGCAAACAACGTGGTCATTGCCGTAAATGCCGCGCAACTTCATGGTAAGCTCTGAGCCAATCTGGCCCGTAGCGCCAATCACCAAAATATTTTTCATTTCCGAAAAACTTGAAAGTTAGATGAGTTTGTTTGTGTTTTCGTGCTTTTCCTCCGCCGGCAGCGGCCAGTCGGAAGCAAGGCTTTGTGCGTTTCCCATCGTGAGAGTCCTACTCGGGGCCATGCGGCTTTCCCTATGAACGCCGTTGGCTTTGTGGGTAAAAAGGTGTTTTTCACTCCCGTTTGTCTGCCCAAGGTGACAAACGCATTGCAAAGGTGCAATTTCTTTTTTGAATTTGCCTTTTGCCGAAAACGTTTTTTGGGGGCGGCGTTACAGCCCGCGTTTTTCGCAGCTACTCCGCCACGGCAATCTTACGCGACTGGCCGCCTACCGTCACCACGTACGTGCCCCGGCGAAGGGGCAAGCGGAGCGAGGACACTGTGCCGTCGTAGACCGTACGTCCGTCCGCCTCGACTACCCTTACGGCAAGGGCTGAGGGGGCGTTGACGGTAAGCACACCATCGGCGACACTTACCACGGGGGCGGCCGCCGTGGCCGTAAAGACCGACGCGGCGTCGGCAGAGAGGAACATCTGCCAGCCCGCGCCTTGTGCGGCGAGTGCATACCCCTCGGGGACGGCGGTGGGGGCGGCTGCGCCGATGCGCGTGACGAGCGTGCCGCGGTGGCCAACGGAGCGGCTTTCGTAGTAGCTGCTACGCTGCGTCACGGTCACGTCGCTCTCGGAGTGAATGCCGGCGGCACGGCGCACGGCTATCATCTTGTTGATGGCCTCCTTGTCCGCGCTTTGCCAATGGGGGTAGAACACGCAGGGCACGCCCGGCGAGGAGAGGATGAAGGCGTAGGCCTGCTGCACGTTGCCGGTATACTTGCTGTTGTCGCGGTAGGTGTCGTGGTTGTCCACAAAGGTCACGGCGTAGCGGTTGTAGTTGTGGTGGTGAATCATGCCGGCGGGCCGCCACGTTGTTTTGTCCTCAATCCACGACATGTTGCTGAAATTGTTCTTTGCCAGTCCGTTGTTGAGGGCGGCGTACTTCGAGGGGAAGTCGAACGCCATGCTCTGCTTGCCTGTCGCCTCAATCCATGCCGCCACGGGGTCGTACGAGCCGTCCCAATACTCGCCTACGGAGAGGTAGGGTTCAGACGACGCATTATATATGCCTACGTATTTGCCGCCGAAGCCCTTGCAGTAGTCGTAGCGCCAGCCGTCGTAGCCGTATTCGCCTTTGAGCCAGGCGAGGTAGGCCTCGATGTCGGCCTGCACGTAGGCGGAGGTGTGGTCAAGGTCGCGCGCGCCGTTCCAGTTCTCGCCCGTGTCGGCTGCGCCGGTGGCTTTGCCGTACCACGCGCCAGAGCTTTTGTCGGTGTTCATCTCATCGTCCTTGCAGATATGCTCGGCCGTGAGCTGAAACGTGCCGTACGTGCCGAAGTCGTCCTTGGTGAAGTTTCCCCAGTCGGTGTCGCCGGCGCGGTGGTTCACCACGATGTCGGCGATTACCTTCACCCGGTTCTGGTGCAAAGCGCTGATGAGCGTCTTCAAATCGTCGGACGTTCCCCAGCACGACGTTTGGTTGTTCCACTGCCGGGGGTGGTAGCCCACATTTGTGCCGCCCACCGCGCCGCCTCCCTCCGCGCTTGCCGACGGGGGCAGCCAGACGAGTGAGAACGATTGTCCAATCTCGGCGGCTTGCGAGGCCAGCTGCGTCCAGCCCGTCTGCTTTTGCGAGTTCCAGTAGAAGCCTTGCAACATCACGTCCTCGCTCTCGGCCGGAGCCTGGGCGAAAGAGGGCAGAACGAGCCAGGGAAGAACGTATACTAAAAATCTTTTCATTTCACTTGATTGCTTATTTGTTTGAAAGATGTACATCCCCTCAACGGGAAAAGGAGTTTAAGAGATTGTCAAGAGAGAATCCTTAAACTCCTTTTTTATTGTGCGTGTGTCCGCGTCGGCCGGCGTTAGTCGGCTGGGGTTATTACGTAGGTCTGCTCGTAGAGGTCGACGGTGATTTTGTAGCTGCTTACGCCCTCGGCCTCAATGAGGTGCCAAGAGTTCTTGTCGCCGCCAATCACGAATTTGCCGCTTGCGGCTTCGTCGTCTTTACTCGTAGCGCAGAGGCAAGAGCCCTCGTTCGCCCAGTCGAAACTTCCGTCGGATGCGAAGCCGGACTTGGGAGCAATCTTAAACCAGTGCCAGCCGCCGTGGGCGGGAACTGTCACGCTCCAAACGCCGTCAGACTCTTCGGTCAGGGGGTAGCTCTTGTCCTGTGCCAAAGCGCCGATGTAGTAGTAAGCGTCCTCGAATGCGGGGCGTACGGGCGTAACGTTGATTTTGAACTCAACGGGGGCTGAGGCTACTCGCGAATAAACGACCGTGGAGTCGCTGTTCACCTTGGGTACGAGGGAGTAGACCTGCGCCGCAAGCGTGAGGGTGCGTTGCTCGGGGCGAACGCCGTAGAGGTCGGTCACTACCTGGGCAAGGTCGGCCACTGCCACCTTGTTGTTGCTGCCCACGACGAGGGGAATGTCGGCTCCGACGGGGTTGTCCACATCGAGGGCGATAGAGTCGGTCACGAAGCCCTCGGGCTGCGACACGGCGAACGTTGCCACGGCGATGCTGTCGTCGGTGATGTCGGCAAGGTTGATGTCGGCTGCGGGCGTGGCGGTGATTGTCACGGTTTTCGCCGCCTCAGGCTGATTGCTCTGCGGCGCAGTCCAGTTGTCGAAGTCTTCGTTGCACGAAGCCAGCAGACCGACCGCGGCAAGAGTGTATACTAATTTCTTAAACATGACTTTTGCTTTTTGGGTTGTGTGGAAAGTGTTGCTAAGCGGTTTGCAAGCAGGGACGCAATGCCCTGCCTGCAAACTTGCGTGTGTCAGCGTTTATTCCTTGATGAAGCGGAACGCGCCGGTGATGTCGTTGACGATAACGAGGTAGTTGCCCGCATCCTTGATGTAGATGTTCCAACCGCCGCTCTTCGCGCCTACGCCGTAGAAGCCGGAGGTGCAGCTCGGTGTCTCGTTGTACTTGCTGCCAATCTCCACGGCCCAGCTGTTTGTCTGGAACTTCACCTCTGTGCCTGCGTCGAGGCTGATATGGGTGTACCAGTCGTGGTTCTCCACGCCAGCTGCGGTGTTGACGGGGGTCAGAGCCACTGCGTCGCCCCAGCCGTTGAACGAGCCGTTGAGGTAGAAGCCCTCGTAAACGGGAGCGTCGTCGGTCTTCGTGATGCTGATGCCGGTAGCGTCACCCATTGCCACTTTCTTGGTGTCGAGGGTGATGTTGTACACGCCGCCTTCTTCGGGCGAGATGTTGCCGCTGCCGACGGCGTTGATTGAGAACTCGCCGAACGAGCCGCCCTGGCCAATCTGCGTAGCCCAGTTGTCGGTGAGCGAGCCGCGGAGCTTAAAGCCGGTGCCGGCGGGCAGGTAGCCCGTCCACGACACTGTGCCGAAGCCGGTGTCCTCGTTGTAGCTGTCGCCCGTGAGGTAGAGGGGTACCGTGCCGGTGAGCAGGTCGCCGACCCAACTGCCGTCGCCGAAGCACGAGCCGGTGAGGTACCAGGTGACGGGTTCAGCCGTAGAGAGGCGTTGGTAGTAGGGCATGTAGTGCATCTCCACCACGTTGGAGTATACGTTGGACGTCGACGCGGTGTGAGCCGCCACGCGGTAGTAGATGCTTGCCGTCAGGGGCAGGTCGGCCTGCGTCAGTTCGAGTTCGCGGAGCAAAATGAGGTCCACGTCGGACGGCGAAAGCTTGTACGAACACGAGGTGGTTGTCTCGTCGTACTCCTTCACATCAGCCGTTTCGGAGAACTTCAAGTTGCCGTTCTCGTCGGTAGTCACCTCCGAGCCGTCGCCCTCCACCACGTATTGCAGTTTGTAGGTGGTTACGAGGGGCATGCCGCCGTAGTCGGGCTGGCTCCACGTAAGGGTGATGGAGTCGTTGAGGTTTTGCAGGTCGAGTGCGTTGCTTGCCAGAGCCGGCGTGTTGAGCGTGAACGTCTCAGGCATGTGCAGCACGGGATTCGAGTCGTTGTCGTCGGCGCAGGAGCTGACCATGGCGGCCGTTCCGAGCGTAAGCGCCACGACGGGCAATATATGCTGAATCTTCATGATGTCTTGTTTTAAGGGGTTTGACTTCCTGATGCTGGATTAATAACCGGGATTCTGCTTCAAGTTGGGATTGTTGCTGAGGTCGGTCTGCGGAATGGCGAAGATTTTGCGGAACGAGCTGATAGCCGTACCCGTCGGTTCGCCTCCCTTGAACTCCCACTTGTAGCTGGCTTCGCAGTACTTGTTGAAGCGGATGAGGTCGGAGCGGCGGCGGCCCTCAAACCAGAACTCGCGTGCCCACTCGTCGCAGATATCATCGAGGGTGTAGCCCGACTTCTGCTCGGCGTTGGCGCGGCTGCGGATGGCGTTGATCTTGCCGTCGGCATCGCTGTTGGGGCCGTAGAGGCGCACGCTTGCCTCGGCGTAGGTGAGGTAAGCCTCAGCAATACGCATCAAGGGGAGATCGGTGTCCACGTAGTCCTCGGCCGAAGCCTTCGCACCGTCGGAACGGACGTTGCGGAACTTCACGCTGGCGAAGCCGTAAGCTTGGTCGTCGGTCACGGTGAGGTCCTTTTCGTAGCCCTGCGAATAGAAGAGGGCGCGGTCGTCGTTGGCGGCCGATGTCATCGCGGCTACGCTGTTGGTCTGCGGAGCGGCGGTAGAGCCGTTGAAGAAGATGTCGACCAAGCGGCCTTTCACCTGCAAGCACTTGCCCCACGACGTGTTCGTTCCGCTGGGAACGTCAGCGTTCATTGAGTTCGTGTTGTCGTACGCGCCTTGTATGAGGAGCTGCGTGCCGCCGTCGGTCTTCGTCTTGATGCCGTCCTGAATAACGGGCAGCACGGATTCGTACTGTGCGCCGTTGGTGTCGTTGTCGGCAAGGAAGAGCATTTGGTAAGCGGAGTATTTCTCGCCCGTTGTCGGGTTGGTTGCGCCGGCGGTGTTGAGGTGGTAGTAGCCGTTCTCAATCACTTTCTGCGCATACTCCTTGGCTTTCTCGTTCTGCGCCGTGCCGGTGTATACCTCGGCGTTCAGGTAGAGGCGCGAGAGCAAGAGCCATACGGCAGCCTTGTCTACACGGCCGTAGGTGTTCGTACCCGGGTCGGCCAATACGCCCTCAATGCCCAGAAGTTCGCTCTCTACAAAGCTGAAGAGCTGCTGGCGGTTGTAGTAAGCGGCGTTGGCATCCGACACTTCCGTGCAGAACGGGCCTGCGCCGAAGATGTCGAGCACGGAGGCGTAGTTGTAGGCGCGGATGAAGCGGGCCTCAGCCAAACGTTGGGCGTTGCTCTCGCCCGAGTCGTTGATGTAGTGGTTGCAGAGGGTGATGTCGAAGTAGAGGCGGTAGTACAAACCGAGGGCGAAAGCGTTGCTCGCGCTATAGTTATTGTACATCAGCTCGCGCACGCCGCCGTCGTTGGCGGACCATGCCCAAGCGGCCTCGTCGCTCGTGAACTCGTTGAGGTACCACTGCATGCGGTAGTACTGCGTGGAGCCTTCGTCGCTCATCACGCTGCTGGGAATGTCGGGCTGACCGGCGTTGCCCTGCTGCCCCGTCAGGCAGAACGTAGCGTAGAGTTTGTTGAAGAGGGCGTCCTTGTCCAACGTCTGGTTTTGCTGCGGGTTGATAGGCTCTACGTCCAAGTCGCCCACACACGACGGGGTCAGCGTCAACCCCATTGCGCACGCCATCAGCGCGGCGTATTTTCTTATATTGAATCTCATGGTTGTATGCTTTTAGAAGTTCAAGGTTACACCTACGATGCAGGTAAACGGACGGGGATAGACGTTGCTGTCGTAGCCGCCGTCGATTTCCGGGTCAAGGCCTTTGTACTTGGTGATGGTAAACACGTTTTGCGCCGTAGCGTACACGCGGCCGCTGAGGGGTGCTTTGCCTATCTTGTCGAACGAGTAGCCGAGCGTGATGTTGTCGAGCTTCAAGAACGAGGCGTTCTGGATGAAGTAGTCCGAGCAGGAGGCCGTTGCGCCCGACTCGCTCCAGTTCTTGGCCAGCTCGTACTGCAACACGTTGTGCCAGGAGTTGCCGTTGTAGAGGTGCGTAAGGCCGGTGTTCATGTTGTCGCCGGCTTCCACGCCGTTGTAGGCGTAGTTGTTCAGGCTGGCGCGGAACGTAAGTCCCAAGTCCCAATGCTTGTAGGTGAGCTTCGAGGTGAGGCCCATGGTCACGTCGGGGTCGCTCTTCTTGTAGAAGTAGCGGTCCTGATAGTCGATCTTGCCGTCGGCGTTGCGGTCAACAAACTCGCCGTAGATGGGCTGGCCCTTCTCGTCGTAAACCTGCTGGTATACGTAGAACGCGCTGGCAGCCTGACCGGCTTTCCAGGCCTTGATCATGTTGTCGGCCGTAGCCTTGCCGCCCGAGCAGTAAGAGTTGGCTATGTAGTAGTCCGCACCCTGCGAGGCGATAAGTTCGTCAATCTTGTTCTTGTTCCAGCCAATGTTGTAGCTGAGTTCCCAGCCCCAGTCTTTGGTCTGGATGGGACGCACGGTAAGCATTGCCTCGAAACCTGTGTTGTGGAGCGAACCGATGTTGCTCAATACGCTCGACGAGAAGTTAGAGCCCACAGCCACGAAGCCCGTGTTGAGCAGGTCGGTGGTTTTGCGGTAGTACCAGTCGAGGTTAGCGGTCACGCGGTTGTTCCAGAAGCCGAGGTCGATACCCACGTTGTAGGTGGTGGTCTTCTCCCACGTCAGGTTCTTGTTGTAGGCTTCGGGACGGTAAGTTGTGCCGTCGCCCACGATGGGATAGAACGCACCGGCGGAGTTAGAGGTGTAGACCGGCATATAAACGTAGTCTCCGTAGCTGTGTTCCTGCTGGCCGGTGATACCCCAGCCGAGGCGGAGCTTGGCGTCGGTCACTGCGTCGATGTTCTTCAGGAAAGTCTCTTCCTTGGCTTTCCAGGCCAGGGCCACGGCGGGGAACAAGCCCCAGCGGTTGTCCTTTGAGAAGCGCGAAGAACCGTCGTCGCGGAGGGTGAACGTGAAGAGGTAGCGGTTTTTGTACGAGTAGTTCACGCGGCCGAAGAAGCTCACGAGGTAGTACTCGGTCTTGTAGAGGCTGTTCTTCTCAGCGTAGTAGTTGGGGTTCTTGAGCGTGCCTGCCAGCGAGTTGCCGTTGTCGTCCTTGCCGAGGTAGGTAGAGGGATAGTAAACGGGGTAGTCGTAGTTGGTCTTGCGGTGGAAGTGCTGCCACTCGTAGCCCACCATGGCGTCGAAGTGGTGGCTGGCGTTGAAGTCCTTGTAGTACTGGGCGTACATATTGAGCGAGAGGTTGTACTTGTCGCTCTTGTTCCAGCCGTTGCTGCCGTAGTACATGTTGGCGTAGTCGGTGCGCAGGCAGGTTTTGTCGGAGTGTCCGTGCGCCACTTCCATGCCGCCGTTCACGTGGAGGCGGAGGTCTTCGAAGCCGTGCACCTTGTAGTCGAGTTCAAGGTTGCCCTGCACGGAGTTGCTCTTGCCGATGTTCTTCTGCTGGTTGAGGGCGGCCACAGGGTTGCCCACGGCGAGGGAGTTGCGGTCGTAGGTCCACTCTGAGTCGTTGAAGTCGGTCTGCTTGTCCCACTGCCAGTAGCCGCCGTACCACTTGGCCTGGTCGCGGTCGTCGTAGACGGGCTTTGTGGGGTCCATGGTCAGTGCCTGGCCGATGGCGTCGGTATTGGCGTACGACGACTTGGAGTACATGAACTTACCGTTGAGGTTGATGTTCAGGTGGTCGTCGAGAAGCGACGGGGAGAGGTTGAAGCTGCCGGTGTAGCGGTTGAAGTTCGACGTTTTGAGCGTACCGTTCTGGTAGGTGTAGCCGAAGCTCACGCGGTAGGGCATATTGCGGGTGCCGCCGCTCACGGTGATGTTGTGGTCGGTCGATACGGCCGTGCGGTAGATTTCCTTCTGCCAGTCGGTGTCGGCGAATTTATGCTCGCCGGCTTTTGTCCAGTAGCCGAGGGAGTTGTAGTAGTCGGAGTTGAGCCATGCTTCCTCGTTCTCCTCGCCGGCAAGACCGGTGCGCTGGCGTACGAGGTTGATGTACTCCTGTGCGTTCAGCACGTCCATGTACTTTGTGTTGACGCTCACGCTCACGTTGCCGTTGTAGGTCACGTGGGGCTTGCTGCCCTTGCGGCCTTTCTTGGTGGTGATGATGATTACGCCGTTTGATGCGCGCGAACCGTAGATGGCGGTTGCCGACGCGTCTTTGAGAACGGTGAACGACTCGATGTCGTTCGGGTTGACAAGGGTCAATGCGTTGGGCGAACCCTCGATGCCGTCGTTGTCCATGGCGAGACCGTCGATTACGATCAACGGGTCGTTTTTGGCGTTGAGCGACGAACCGCCGCGGATGCGGATAGTTGCGCTACCGCCAGGGGCGCCGCTGTTGCTCACCACGTTTACGCCGGCAATCTTGCCCTGAATCATGTCCTGGGCGGAGGTTTGCAGACCGTGGTTCTTGTCGTCGGGCTTGATGGCCGTCACCGAACCGGTGAGGTCGGTCTTCTTGGCCACGCCGTAACCGATGACAACGGCCTCGTTGAGGGTGGAGTTGTCTTCGAGGGTGATGGTCACTGTGCCGTCAGCTTTCACCGTCGCCGTCTTATAGCCGATGTAGGCCACGCGGAGGTTCGAACCCGGGTTTACGTTGAGTTTGAAGTTGCCGTTTGCGTCGGTCTGGGTCATCGTCTTCGTGCCCGGCACCGTAACGGTTGCAAAGACTACGGGCTCGCCCGTTACGTCCTGTACGTGACCCTTCACTGTCAGCGACTGCGCTGAAGCTCCGAGAGACATGCTTGCTCCTGCCAGCAACACCGACAGAAACTTGGAGTTGAGAGTCTTCTTGTTCATGATATTAGTAGTTAGTGGTATAATCAGTGGGTTCGCTGCCGCCCCTGGGCAGCACGCGGCAACAACTGCCCGGCGGAGAGTGGTCCGTCCGGCAGTTGTTGCCCGCCTTGCGCCTTATTTGGCTATGATGCTGATGGCGAAGCCGCCGCCGCTTGCGGCATGAAGCTTGAGGGCGGTCTTGCTCGTCACGGTCATCTTCTTTATGGTGTACGCCTTGGGGTTCTTGTCCCACGACGCGTCTTTTGCGTCGGCGTAGATGGTGGCTTCGTACTTCTTGCCCGGGGTGAGGAAGTCGAGCTTGAAGTTGGCGTCGTGTCCGTTCTCGTCGGCCGTGCAGCCTACAAACCAGTTTTCCGTTCCCTTAGCCTTGCGGGCAATGGTGATGTAGTCGCCCGGCTCGGCTTCGATGTACACACTCTTGTCCCAGTCGACGGCTACGTCCTTGATAAACTGGAACGCGTCCATGTGTTCCTCGTAGTGTTCGGGCACGTCGGCTGCCATTTGCAGGGGGCTGTACATCGTTACGTAGAGTGCCAGCTGGCGCGCGATGGTTGTGCGCACGCGGCTTGTGTTGTTGGGGTTCATCTTCGAGCAGTCTGTCTCGAAAATACCCGGCGTGTAGTCCATCGGGCCGCCAATCAGGCGCGTGAAGGGCAGAATGGTGGTGTGGTCCACGGAGTTGCCGCCAAAGGCTTCATACTCAGTACCTCGTGCGCTCTCGTTGCCGATAAGGTTCGGGTAGGTGCGGCATATGCCGGTAGGACGGGTGGCCTCGTGGGCGTTGACCATAATCTTGTAGTCGGCGGCCTTGGTCACGCAGTAGAGGTAGTGGTTGTTCATCCACTGGTCGTAGTGGTGGTCGCCGCGCGGCACGATGTTGCCCACGTAGCCGCTCTTCAGAGCGTCGTAGCCGTTGTCTTTCATAAACTGGTAGGCCTGGTCGAGATGACGCTCATAGTTGCGCACGGAGCCGGATGTCTCGTGGTGCATAATCATCTTCACGCCCTTTGATGCGGCGTATTCGTGGATGGCCTTTACGTCGAAGTCGGGATAGGGAGTCACGAAGTCGAACACGTAGTCCTTTTCGTGACCGAACCAGTCTTCCCAACCGATGTTCCAACCCTCCACCAGAACGGCATCGAACCCGTGTTTGGCGGCGAAGTCGATGTAGCGCTTCACGTTCTCGGTGTTGGCGGAGTGGGTGCCGTTGGGCTTGGCGTGGGCGTAGTCGGTTTTGTCGAGTTCAACGGTGGAGAAGTCGTTGGTGTACGCCCATGTGCCTTTGTTGGTAATCATGTCCCACCAAACGCCGATGTACTTCGTGGGCTTAATCCACGAGGTATCCTCTATTTTGCACGGCTCGTTGAGGTTGAGCGTCATGCGCGAGGCGAGGATGTCGGCACCCTTTTCGCCGGCTATGACAGTGCGCCAGGGCGACACGCAGGGTGCTTGCAGATAGCCCTTGTCGCCGCGTGCGTCGGGGGTGAGCCAGCTCTCGAAGGTCTGGGTTTTGTCGTTGTAGTTGAGGTGCATCGTGGAGTAGTCGATGCAAGCGGCCTCGTGCAGGTTTATATAGAGTCCGTCGGCCGTTTTCATCATCAGCGCGGTCTGTACGCCGCCCTCCCAGATGGGGGTTTGCGAGGAGTTTTGCGTCACCGCGCTCTTCATCAAGCCGCGTATTTCGCTCAGTTTCGAGGTGACGGTCTCGTACTCCTGCGTGTCGTAGTCGCCGGGTATCCACCAGGCGGTGTGGTCGCCGGCCATGGCGAACTGCGTATGCTCTTCCTTAATAGTGAAGTAGGTGAGGTTTTTCTGCTCGGGGAACTCGTAGCGGAAGCCCAGCCCGTCGTCGAACATACGGAAGCGTATCTTGATGGTGCGCTCGTTCTTGGGCTGCGAGAGGGTCACGCAGAGTTCATTGTAGTGGTTGCGGATGCTGCTCTCCTCGCCCCAGACGGGTTTCCACGTCTCGTCGTACGTCGAGGTAGTGCTGCCGGTTTCCACGAAGCCCGTCATGAGGTCGGCTTTCTGCGCCAGCTTCGAGGCGTCGGCGCGCGTCTTGAACTCAAAGTCCTGCGCCTTGTTGGGGTCTTCCTGTTTAAGCTCGAGGCCCATGTGCGAGGGCTTGATAATGTCGCGCCCCTTGTACGTAAGGTTGTAGGTGGGCCGGCCCTCGCCGTCGAGCGAGAAGTTCAGCTTGAAGTTGCCGTTGGGCGAATGCAGGTCCTGAGCCGTCGCTGCGAATGCGAGGCAGGCCGTTGCCGTGAGTGTGAGAAAAAGTCGTTTCATTTAAGCGGTGCGTTTTGTGTTTTGCGTAAGTGCGCCTTTTGATTGGTCTGCGTTGCAAATTTAAGTGATAAACAAGCCAGTGAAAGCGTTTAAGATAAAAATAGAAACTTTTTTAAAACCGTTAGAAAGCGTTCATGCGTGATATTCAGGTTGTTACAAAATTGCAACAGAGCAAAAAATATAAATTCTTGTGTGAACAATTTTGGGCGAAAATGTACCTTCTGAACGGATTTTTTACCTAAAAACAGGTAATAGCGCAAAGAATTGCCAAGTGGGCGTTGCACAATTCGGGACGTTTTTCAGCCTGCGCCGCGCTGTTGGCAGAGGTCGCCATGAAGTCGTTTCTGGGCTTGGGAAAGTTGTCGTCAGCCGTACGGGCTACGCATATCACCCGTACGGGCTACGCACGTGAGGCGTACGGGCCACGCACGTAGCCCGTACGGTGTACGCCAACTGGCCCGGGGACGACAGCCACAATGTGGCGCACCATGACGACGGGCAACGGGCCGCAAAGGGCGGAGACGGACCGGGCAAAGGCGGGCCGTTGAAGATTTTGGCGCAATCGTTTTAAGTTTCACGGGGCTTGCACTAACTTTGCACCTATAATATATATAACAAACACCGATGGAATACAATTTCAGAGAGATAGAACAAAAGTGGCAAAAGACGTGGGCCGAGGAGAAGACCTACCACGTGGAGATTGACCACACGAAGGAGAAATTCTACGTGCTCAACATGTTCCCCTACCCCTCCGGGGCAGGTCTTCATGTGGGCCACCCCCTGGGCTACATAGCCTCCGACATCTACGCGCGCTACAAGCGCCAGTGCGGCTTCAACGTGCTGAACCCCATGGGATACGACGCCTACGGACTGCCGGCCGAGCAGTACGCCATACAGACGGGGCAGCACCCCGCCATTACCACCGAGACAAACATCAAGCGTTACCGTGAACAGCTGGACAAGATTGGGTTCTCGTTCGACTGGGACCGCGAGGTGCGCACCTGCGACCCGCAGTATTACCACTGGACGCAATGGGCATTCCAGGAGATGTTCAACCACTTCTACTGCCGCAAGTGCGGCAAGGCCCTGCCCATTGCCGAGCTGGTGAAGCACTTCGAGGAGAAGGGCACAGAAGGCACGGAGAACTTGGCGCAAAGCACGGAGCTTCACTTCACCGCCGACGAGTGGAAGAAAATGAGCGACGTGGAAAAGCAGGAAACCCTGATGAACTACCGCATCGCCTACCTGGGCGAGACGATGGTAAACTGGTGCCCGAAGCTCGGCACGGTGCTTGCCAACGACGAGGTGGTTGACGGCGTGAGCGAGCGTGGCGGCTACCCCGTGGTGCAGAAAAAAATGAAGCAGTGGTGCCTGCGCGTGTCGGCCTACGCACAGCGTTTGCTCGACGGGCTTGACACGGTTGACTGGAGCGACTCGCTGAAAGAGACGCAGCGCAACTGGATTGGCCGCAGCGAGGGTACGGAGATGCAGTTCTCTGTGAAGGACAGCGACGTGACGTTCACCATCTTCACCACCCGCGCCGACACCATCTTCGGCGTGACGTTCATGGTGCTGGCTCCCGAGAGCGAACTCGTAGGCCAGCTGACCACCGAGGCGCAAAAGGCGGAAGTAGACGCTTACCTTGAAGCCACGAAGAAGCGCACCGAGCGCGAACGCATCGCCGACCGCCGCGTGACGGGCGTGTTCACGGGCGCATACGCCATCAACCCGTTTACGGGCGACGAAATACCCGTTTGGGTGAGCGACTACGTGCTTGCGGGCTACGGTACGGGGGCTATCATGGCCGTGCCGGCGCACGACTCGCGCGACTACGCCTTTGCCCGCCACTTCTCGCTGCCCATCGTCCCCCTCATCGAGGGAGCGGACGTGAGCGAGGAGAGTTTCGATGCCAAGGAGGGTACGGTGATGAACTCACCGGCTGCCGGCAAGGAGGCTCTGAAAGGCTTCACGCTCAACGGGCTTAGCGTGAAGGAGGCCATCGCCGCCACGAAGAAATTTGTCACGGAAAACAAACTCGGCCGCGTAAAGGTGAACTTCCGTCTGCGCGACGCCATCTTCTCGCGCCAACGCTATTGGGGCGAGCCGTTCCCCGTTTACTACAAGGACGGCATGCCGCAGATGGTGCCGGCTGACTGCCTGCCCCTCGAACTGCCCGAAGTGAGCAAGTTCCTGCCCACCGAAACCGGCGAGCCGCCCCTCGGCAACGCCACACGCTGGGCCTGGGACGAGGCCAACCGCTGCGTGACGGAAAACGCCCGCATCGACAACGCCACGGTGTTCCCCCTCGAACTGTCCACCATGCCGGGCTTCGCCGGCTCGTCGGCCTACTACCTGCGCTACATGGACCCGCGCAACAGCGGCGCGCTCGTGAGCGAGGAAGCCGACCAGTACTGGCAAAACGTCGACCTCTACATCGGCGGTTCGGAACACGCCACGGGACACCTTATATACAGCCGCTTCTGGAACAAGTTCCTCTTCGACCTCGGCGTGTCGCGCAAGGAAGAGCCGTTCCAGAAACTCGTGAACCAGGGCATGATCCAGGGACGCTCGAACTTCGTTTACCGCATCAAGGACAGCAACACGTTTGTGAGCCTCGGACTGAAAGACAAGTACGACACTACGCCTATCCACGTGGACGTGAACATCGTTCAGAACGACGTGCTCGACCTCGACGCGTTCAAAAAATGGCGCCCTGAGTACGAAACGGCGGAATTTATCCTTGAAGACGGCAAGTACGTGTGCGGCTGGGCCATCGAGAAGATGTCGAAGTCGATGTACAACGTGGTCAACCCCGACATGATTGTAGAAAAATACGGCGCCGACACGCTCCGCCTCTACGAAATGTTCCTCGGCCCGATCAACCAGAGCAAGCCCTGGGACTCGAACGGCATTGACGGCTGCGCCCGCTTCCTCCGCAAAACGTGGAACCTCTTCTACCCCAAGAACGAGGGACTGGCCGCCAACGGCGATGCGCCCACGAAGGACAACCTCAAGACCCTGCACAAGCTCATCAAGAAAGTGAGCGAGGACATCGAGGTGTTCTCCTACAACACGTCAATCCCGGCCTTCATGATAGCCGTGGGCGAACTCGCCCAGCAGAAGTGCCGCAGCCGCGAGGTGCTTGAAACCGTCGTGGTACTGCTCGCACCCTTCGCCCCCCACATGGCAGAGGAACTGTGGCACGCCCTCGGGCACGAGACCACCGTTTGCGACGCACCGTGGCCGGCGTACGACGAAAGCTACCTGAAAGAGGACACGCAGACGCTCAGCGTGTCGTTCAACGGCAAGACCCGCTTCACGCTTGACTTTGCCGCCGATGCCACGAAAGAGGCCATTCAGGAAGCCACCCTCGCCAGCGAACAGGCGCAGAAGTACCTGGAAGGCAAGCAGGTGGTGAAGGTAATCGTGGTGCCCGGACGCATTGTCAACATCGTGATTAAGTAACCGCACGCCACGGCGCGCCCATCAGAACAAAACCAGCGGCTGCGCGCTTCCCCGACGAGGAAACGTGCAGCCGCCGTAACCTAAAAACTTAACAACCGTGGTAACGAAATTCAAAACCACTCTCGGGCAGGACATCCGCGACTACGTGATTATCACCATTGGCCTGGTGATGTACGCCCTGGGCTTCACCTGTTTCCAGCTGCCCTACGAAATCACCACCGGCGGCCTGGCCGGCGCCGGCGCAGTGATATTCTACGCAACGGGCTTCCCGGTGCAATACACGTTCTTCGCCGTAAACATCATACTGCTCATCGTGGCGGTGAAGGTGCTGGGATGGCGTTTCTGCCTGAAAACAATCTACGCCGTGTTCATGCTGTCGTTCCTTTTGGGCGTTTCGCAGGAGGTGATGATATACCTCGGGCAGCACAACCCGGATATGTTCCCCGACATCAACCCCCACAGCCACCTGCCCATGGTGGTGCAGGGCAACGCGTTCATGTCGTGCATTCTCGGCGCGGCCATTGAGGGCGTGGGCATCGGCTTCGTGTTCCTGCACAACGGCTCGACCGGCGGCACCGACATCATTGCCTCGATTATCAACAAGTACAAGGACGTGACGTTGGGGCAAATGATGATGCTCTGCGACATCATTATCATCACCACCGCGTTCTTCCTGCCCGACGGCAACGTGGACAAACTGCTCTACGGCTACTGCACGCTGATTATCGTGAACCTGATGCTCGACTACGTGGTGGACCGCGGCAGGCAGTCGGTGCAGTTCCTCATATTCTCGCGCGAATACGACTCCATCGCCGCCGCCATCAGCGCCACGCACCGCGGCGTGACCGTGCTTGACGGGCAGGGATGGTACACCAAGGAAGAGCGAAAGGTGCTGGTGGTGCTTGCCAAGAAGCGCGAAAGCACCAACATCTTCCGCATCATCCAAGGCATCGACCCCAACGCCTTTGTGTCGCAGTCGAAGGTTATCGGCGTGTTCGGCGAGGGATTTGACCGCATCAAGGTGAAAGCCGCCAAGGACGACAAGGCCGCGAACCAGCAGCCCAAAGCTTAAAACGACACGGGGGAGGGCGAAATAAATCGTCCTCCCGCCCGTTTTTACAACCATACAACCCGCTCACTCCATGACCACGACAACCAGCCGCGAGGCACTGCCCTCGATTGTGTTTGCCACAAACAACGCCCACAAACTCGAAGAAATACGCGAGATTATGGGACACGCATTCCGCATACTGTCGCTCGCCGACATCAACTGCCACGACGACATCCCCGAAACCGCCGATACGCTGGAGGGGAACGCGCTCATCAAAGCCCGATGGGTGAAGGAACGCTACGGCTACGACTGCTTTGCCGACGACACGGGCCTGGAAGTGACCGCCCTCGGGGGCGGCCCGGGCGTGCATACGGCGCGCTACGCCTACCCCGACCGCCACGACCCCGAGGCCAACACCGCAAAACTGCTCGACGCACTCAGCCGCGAGGACGACCGCAGCGCGCAGTTCCGCACGGTGATTGCCCTGATAAAGGACGGCGAAGAACACCTCTTCGAGGGCATCGTGACGGGGACTATCGCCACCGAAAAACGCGGTGCCGAGGGCTTTGGCTACGACCCCGTGTTCATACCCGAAGACAAGAGGCTGACCTTTGCCGAACTCGGGGCGGCCGTGAAGAACACCCTCTCGCATCGCGCCCGCGCCGTGGCTAAACTTGTTGAATTTCTCAACCGCTAACGCATGAACCGCATCCAGTCCATACTCTCCGCCGTGCTGCTGACGGCAGCCTGCATGCTTTCGGCTGCAAGAGCCGAGGCGCAAAACTCGTTGTGGACCTACCACCTGTCGTACCACAACGCCACGCGCACCATCGGCGTGGGCAAAATGGTGTACGCCCTCTACAACGGACACCTTCTGGCCTACGACTCCGAAGCCAACAGTTCGCTGACGCTCGACCGCCTCAGCCACGACCTCTCCGAGAACGACATCGCCTACATGGGGTGGTCGGCCTCGCAAAAGTGCCTTGTACTGCTCTACGACAACAACAACATCGACCTCGTCTACCCCGACGACGGCACGGGCGAAAGCGGAGAGTTCAGCGTGACGAACCTGCCCGACGTGAAGAACTACGACGAAAGCCAGGTGGACTGCACAAACCTCAATGTGTTCAACGACTGGGCTTGCGTCAGCACCTCGGCCGGCATCATCCTGCTCGACCTTAAAAACGTGACCGTAAAGGGTTACTACCAGATAGGCAGCGGCGTGACTGACGGCATCGTGCTGGGGAAACGGCTCTACGTGGGGCTGAACGACTCGCTGATGAGCGGCGCGCTGGCCGACGACCTTTACGTACCCTCGCAATGGCGCACCGAACGGCAGACACTTCCGGTGAAGTCGTTCATAGGCTGCGGGCAGAACGCCTTTATGGTAAACCCCACAAAATCGGGCCTTTCAGGCTACTCCACAGGCGTAAACAAGCTCTCGCAAAACGAGGACGGCACGGCAAAAGTGGACTTCGTCAGCACCTTTGCGGCAAGCGGCGGATCGGCTAACGGAAAGTACCTGCAATTCTACTGTTTGGGAGCACTCTGCACCTTCTCGTCCGACAGTCCGGACCAGCAACGGTGGCTCTCCACCTCCATCGGGCCGAACGACGTGACGCGCACCTCCGAAAATACGCTCTTCGCCGCACAAGGATACAGCGGTATGCAGGTGATCCTGCTGCCGGCTTCGGGACAGGTGGAAGCCGCCACTGATAGCATCGGCAACTTCGGGCCGCGCCATACGCAAAGCTATTCGCTCCTGCTCAACAACGGTCGCCTCTTCATGGCGGGCGGCGAAATGGACATGACTTACGTGACAAGTTCGTTCGCCTGCTACGACGGCACAAACTGGAACGACATGGACGAGGACAACGCCATCAACCTCCCCTCGCGCGAGGGCCGCGGACCTAAGTATTTCACCAACGTTTGCCACATGGCCGTCGACCCGCGCGACGACCAGCACGTCATAGCCTGCAGCTTCGCCGAGGGTATGTACGAGTATCAGGACGGCAAGTTCAAAATGCTCTACAACTCCGACAATTCTGCCCTCGACTACCCGTCGAACCTCGTGTCGCCGCGCCACCGAAACTGCTACGTGCTTATAGGCGGCTGCGCATACGACTCCGACAACAACCTGTGGATGACGTGCAACCGAATGGATACGCTCTTCACCATCGTGCGCAACAACGGCGAATGGCTGAAACTGCGGATGAACTCCGTATCGGCTCCACTCTACGCCGAAAAAATTCTTTTCGACTCAAAGGGGCGGGTATGGGGCAACGTGCGTTACTCTACGAACGACTCCCAGTCTGGCCTCTACGCGTTCGACTATAACAACACCCTCACCGACGACTCCGACGACCGCAGCAGTTTCCACGCCTCAGCCAACAACGAGGACGGCACAGAGTGCAGCTTCTCCGAAACGCTGGCTTTGAAGGAGGACCGCACGGGGCAGATATGGTTCGGCTGCTCCTCGGGCGTGTACGCCGTGACCGATGCCGAAGACTTTTTCAATGCGGAGTGTACCGTCTACCAGCCCAAGGTGCCGCGCAACGACGGCACGAACTACGCCGACTACCTGCTGACGGGAACACCCGTGTCGGCCATCGAGGTGGACGGCGGCAACCGCAAATGGCTCGGCACGCTCGGGGCGGGCATGTACCTCGTGAACGCCGACGGCAGCGAAGTCCTCGGACATTGGACAAAGAGCGACTCGCCCCTTATCTCCGACAACATCTACGACCTTGCTCTCGACTCCATCACGGGCCGCCTATACATCGCCACCGACAACGGGCTGTGCTGCTACGAAACGGGCATCACCGCCCCCCAACCCTCGCTCAACAAAAGCGACATCGTGGCCTACCCCAACCCCGTACGCCCCGGATACACGGGCAAAGTGACCATCAAGGGACTGACCGAGGGGGCTGAGGTGAAAGTACTTAGCACAGGCTCGCAACTGGTGGCTGTGGGCAACGCCATCGGAGGTTCGTGGCAGTGGGACTTGATGCAGCAGAGCAGCGGCCAGCGCGTAGCTCCCGGCGTATACTTCATTATGGTGGCAACCGCCGACGGAAAAAAGAGCGTGGCGACCAAAGTCGTCGTGATTTGACCTTCAACCGTCACTCACCCTAAAAACAGAAACAACCATGCTGGTAAACGTAGCCAACCCGATATACGACTCCGTCTTCAAGTACCTGAT
>CAVGTD010000034.1:0-24416 GCA_963632215.1 Clostridiales bacterium | reverse complement strand
TCGGCACTGAAAACGGATGTCATTCCGATTTTTTTTCCTAATAATCCTGGCATTTCAGTATTATGAAATAAAATGTAAATTGTTTTCTGTTCCGTCGCCCAAAAGCTTCATGACGGCTTCGGGTCGGAGAGGTTATCACTAACCTTAGGGCATTCAGCCCCATAAAAAGAAGCAGGTGTCTTGCGTGTCCTACTTTCGGATTGCAAAGATACGGCTTTTGCCTTTCTCGGCAAACCTTGCGTCTTCTTTTTTCTGAAAATCAGTCTTTTTTGCCTTGAAGAATGCATTCGTAGGTGCAAAAAGGGTCTCCAGAGTGAAAATTAAGCACAAGAAAGCCCCTGTCTCAAATCGAGTAGGGGCTTTCATATCGTCTATTTAGTATGTATAATACTATACCTTGATTTCTACTTCAACGCCGCAGGGCAATTCAAGTTTCATCAGTGCATCCACAGTCTTAGCGGTAGAGCTGTAAATGTCGATGATGCGCTTGTAAGAAGAAATCTCGAACTGTTCACGACTCTTCTTGTTTACGAAAGTTGAGCGGTTTACAGTAATGATACGCTTGCGTGTGGGAAGGGGGATAGGACCGCTTACTACGGCTCCCGTTGCCTTCACATTCTTCACGATCTTCTCAGCTGACTTTTCAACGAGAGTGTGATCGTAGCTTTTCAGCTTGATACGGATTTTCTGACTCATTATATAATATGTGTTTATTGTAAATCTCCGCCGGAGCAACGGGGTAAGAGTCATTCGTTACCCCGTTGCCGGCAGAAGACATTTATTATTGTGCGAAGATTAATTACTTCACAAGGTCTACACGGCCCTTGATTTCTTCAAGCACGGCACGTGCGATGCTCGAAGACACAGGAGCGTGGTGGTCGTACTGCATAGAGCTTGATGCACGACCCGAAGTGATTGTACGGAGTGCGGTTACATAGCCGAACATTTCAGCCAGAGGCACCATAGCCTTCACGATGCGTGCACCGCTGCGGCTTGTCTCCATACCTTCAACCTGACCGCGACGCTTATTCAAGTCACCAATCACGTCACCCATGTTCTCCTCGGGAGTAACGACTTCGAGCTTCATAATAGGCTCCATAAGCACTGGACCTGCCTGAGCGCAAGCGTTCTTATAGGCCTGGAGGGCAGCGATTTCGAACGACAACTGGTCAGAGTCCACGGGGTGGAACGAACCGTCGAGAAGTTCAACCTTGAGGCTATCCAAGGGGAAGCCGCCAAGTACACCGCTCTTCATTGCGCTTTCAAAGCCCTTCTGTACAGAGGGGATGAATTCCTTAGGAATATTACCGCCAGTAACCTTGTTAACGAACTGCAGACCACCTTCCTTGAAGTCTTCGTCCACAGGACCTACGTTTACGATGATGTCAGCGAACTTACCGCGACCACCGGACTGCTTCTTGTAAACCTCGCGGAGGTTAACAGTCTTGGTGATGGCCTCTTTGTAGTTCACCTGAGGCTTACCCTGATTACATTCCACCTTGAACTCACGCTTCAGACGGTCGATGATAATATCGAGGTGAAGCTCACCCATACCCGAGATTACGGTCTGACCGCTCTGCTCGTCAGTCTTCACGGTGAAGGTAGGATCTTCCTCAGCCAACTTAGCGAGACCCTGCGACAGTTTGTCGAGATCCTTCTGAGTCTTAGGCTCAACAGCGATACCGATTACGGGGTCGGGGAAATCCATAGATTCGAGTACGATGGGAGCGTCTTCGTCGCAAAGCGTATCACCAGTGTGGATATCCTTGAAACCCACACCTGCGCCGATATCACCAGCGGAGATAACCTCAACGGGATTCTGGTGATTTGAGTGCATCTGGAACAGACGGCTCACGCGTTCCTTCTTGCCCGAACGGGTGTTGTAAGTATAAGAACCTGCCTCAATCTTGCCCGAGTAGACACGGAAGAAAGTCAAACGGCCCACATAGGGGTCAGTGGCAATCTTGAATGCAAGAGCCGAAGTGTGTTCGTCTTCTGACGGCTTGCGGTCTTCCTCTTCGCCCGTATCGGGGTTAGTACCGATGATGTTGGGAGTATCGAGGGGCGAGGGGAGGAACATACAAACGTAGTCGAGCAGCGTCTGAACGCCCTTGTTCTTGAACGAAGATCCCTGCGTCATGGGGACGATGCTCATCGAGAGCGTACCCTTGCGGATAGCGGCGATGATTTCCTCTTCGGTGATCTGCGAAGGATCTTCGAAGAATTTCTCCATAAGAGCCTCGTCGCACTCAGCGGCAGTTTCAACCATCTTATCGTGCCACTCCTGAGCCTCAGCTTGGAGTTCTGCGGGGATGTCGTCAATCTCGTACTCAGCGCCCATTGTCTCATCGTGCCAGAAGATAGCCTTCATCTTGATGAGGTCAACAATACCCTTGAAGTTCTCTTCAGCACCGATAGGAATTGAGATCACACAGGGGTTAGCACCGAGGATAGCTTTCATCTGGCGCACCACTTCGAAGAAGTCGGCACCCGAACGGTCCATCTTGTTCACGTAACCGATACGGGGTACGTTGTACTTGTCGGCCTGACGCCATACCGTTTCCGACTGAGGTTCTACACCGCCCACAGCACAGTAAGTAGCCACTGCGCCGTCGAGTACACGGAGCGAACGTTCTACCTCTGCGGTGAAGTCCACGTGTCCCGGAGTGTCAATCAGATTGAGCTTGTACTGCTTGTCGTTCCAGTTCCAGAAGCAAGTAGTTGCAGCCGAGGTGATGGTGATACCGCGCTCCTGCTCCTGAGCCATCCAGTCCATGGTAGCGCCACCGTCGTGCACCTCACCGATTTTGTGCGTCTTACCCGTATAGAACAGGATACGCTCTGACGTAGTGGTTTTACCGGCATCGATGTGAGCCATGATACCGATATTACGCGTTAAATGTAAATCGACTTTTGCCATCGTTGTGTATTCTCAATAATTGATTAGAAACGGAAGTGAGCGAATGCACGGTTAGCCTCGGCCATGCGGTGCATGTCTTCTTTGCGCTTGAATGCGCCGCCCTGTTCGTTGTAAGCGTCCATGATTTCAGCTGCGAGCTTGTCGGCCATGGTCTTGCCGCCGCGCTTGCGAGCGTAACCGATCATGTTCTTCATCGACACTGACTCTTTGCGGTCGGGACGGATTTCCGTAGGCACCTGGAACGTGGCACCGCCAATACGACGGCTCTTCACCTCCACCTGCGGAGTAATCTTGTCGAGAGCTTCCTTCCAGATTTCGAGCGCGCTCTTTTCCTGGTCTTTCATCTTCTCGCCCACGATTTCGAGACTCTTGTAGAAGATTTCGTACGAGATGGTCTTCTTACCGTCGTACATCAGGTGATTTACAAACTTAGACACTTTCTGATCACCGAACACGGGATCGGGAAGAATCACGCGCTTCTTTGGTTTTGCTTTTCTCATTTCGAGTAGTTGGTTTTGTTAAGGCTGCAATTGTTGTCTTCAACGCCTCGCTGGGCGTTTACTCAACCTTTGCTCACCAAATTGTGTATATATATTATTGCGTACCCTTTAACTTGGGTCAAGTTTCAAGCAAAAAGCAAAGCAAATATGCAAAGGGGAGTATTCTTCGGAACAAGTCCCGCCAACCGACGTGCCTCACACGCCGCTGCGGCTCAAAACATTTCCAGAACGCTCGCTTTTGCACATTTGCTCAAGCCATTCTTACTTCTTAGCGGCCTTGGGTCGCTTTGCGCCGTACTTAGAGCGGCGCTGTGTGCGGTTTGCCACGCCGGCAGTATCAAGAGTACCGCGAACGATGTGGTAACGCACACCGGGGAGGTCCTTCACACGACCGCCGCGAACCAACACGATGCTGTGTTCCTGCAGGTTGTGACCCTCACCGGGAATGTAGGAGTTCACCTCCTTAGAGTTTGTCAAGCGCACACGGGCAACCTTACGCATTGCTGAGTTAGGCTTCTTCGGGGTCGTGGTGTAAACACGCACGCACACGCCACGGCGCTGAGGGCAAGAATCGAGCGCAGGAGACTTGCTCTTGTCTGCTGCCACGTGTCTGCCCTTTCTTACCAATTGTGAAATAGTAGGCATTGTTTAAATTTTTATTGTTGTATTATTGTTTTGTTTTTCTGAACTGGGAACGAATGGGATACACTACACCATTCGGGCTGCAAAGTTAGCCACTTTTTTCAACACAGCCAACAGTTCCGAGGATGAGTGAATAAGTTTTTTTCGCTTCACGATGCGCAGCCGTACGGTTTCATACGTCAACTTTTTCCACGACTACGAGCAGAAAACCTTACACTTTGAGCAAAAATTCGTCGTTTTCTGGAAACAATGTGCACATTTGCACTGTGTATCAAGTAAATGTGCCTACCTTTGCAGCGCAAAGAGGGCGCGAAGCGCACTTCGGCAAGGGCAAGGCCTCACGATAGTGAGAGTCAGCCGCTTGTGCCTCGCCCTCACAGAAACACAGCTAACCCCTTTCTCTGTCACTAATTACCTGTTAGGGGGGGGTAATTTTTACTCGTCATATACGTTTAAAGCATCTGCGCCTGGTTTCCTTTCATTTCTGATGCAAGGATTGTGCGCTACGACTGTTAAGGATAAGTCTGCCCGACTTGTCCCAAGGCATATTGCGACAATATATAAGTCCGCAATAGACAGCAGGAAACAGCAAAACTATAATTCCATACAAACAAACACTTTTATGAAAAAACAAGCTATCCTTGCCATGGCAGCAGCTGCCATGCTTGCAGCAGGTTGTTCTTCCGACGACGTAGCGGTTGACAACAACCAGTCAAACAACACCGGTGGCGGCAAAGCCTATGTGGCTCTCAACCTCAGCCTCCCTACCACCAGCGGGGCTAGCCAGCGCGCCGATGTGGACTACGATCACGGCACAGCAGCCGAGTACAACGTAAAAAGCCTTACGGTGGTTTACTTTGACGCTTCGGGCAATTACATAAAGGACGTAACCTACAGCAGCGACCAGCTAACGTGGAGTACCCCCTCTACTGCCGCCGATGGCATCACTACTCAAGCGACCCTCCCGGTGGAGGAAATGAGCGACGCTAGCCCCAAGCAGGTTCTTGTACTCATTAACAACAAGGAGAATAATGTCATACCCTGTGGTACTGACGGCACTCTTAATGGCGATGCTTCCGAAAAGACTTGGGACAAGATTAAAGCAAAAAACAAGGAAAACCAGACCAATGCGGAACTCTTCACCGGAACACACAAAGACGCATTCTTCATGGCAAACTCTCCGCTCTCTGATGGCACCGAGTTGGTAAGTGTCAAGCCGGCTACCAAAATCGAAGAAGCCAAGGCGCAAGCAAAGACCGTTTACGTAGAGCGTGCTGTGGCTAAGGTCGGTTTGGCTAAGAGCGCAAACTTCAACGATGATTGGAAGACCACCATCGGGACTTCCTCCTCTTATCAAAATGACGAAGTCACCATCCTGAATTGGACATTGGACGTAACCAACAAGAGCGAATACGCCCTGCGTCACTACGACACCGCTTGGAACGACTACGAGAACACGGTAGGCGCATCCAACGGCATCCGTTTCAGAGACACCAACCGCAAGCTCGCAGGTAATACTACTAACGACACTTACCGCACTCACTTCGCCACCGACCCCAATTTTGACACAGACGTAACTTATGCGGATGGCGTAGTAAAACTCACTGCTACCAACCTGCCTTACAACTACGTACAGACGGGCATCTCTGGTTCGACGACCGATGCAGACGTTGTAAAAGAAGCTCTTTCAAGCAACCTCTACTGCTTAGAAAACACCTTCAACGTGGCCCATATGAAAGAGGGCAACACCACGCGCATCATCGTCAAGGCTAAGTACTTGCCGAAGTCCAACCTCGCCACAGGCGTTTCGCTTAACGACGGCGACACTTGGTACACTATTGGTAATAGCTCGTTGGTTTACAACGGCGAGAAGTTGGCCGATCTCGTAAAAGCTGCCATTGGCACTACCGAAACCGTAACAATTGACGCAGACCAATTCAAGGCTGGCAAGCACGACCTTACTGCTGAATGTTTCAAAGTAGGAACTTCCACGCTCGAAACGGACCAACTTACAAAAGCCAAGGCTGCCATCGGTCAGGTAACCACCTACAAGGACGGTATCTGCTACTATACCTCGCTCATCAAGCACTTCGGCGACACTTACACTCCTTGGGACGGAACTACGAACTACACCACTGCTACGGGTGACGATGTAACTAAGAACTACCTCGGCCGCTACGGCGTTGTCCGCAACAACAGCTATGTCATCACCCTCAACTCGGTGACGGCTCCGGGCAAGCCCGTAATCCCCACTCCCTCCAACGACCCGGACGATACTAAGAAGTACTACCTCCAGACTACCGTTAAGATTATGGACTGGGCTGTTCGCAACAACTCCATCGACCTTTAATAAGCACTCTTTCCCTTCGCTCCCCCTCAGGGGGCAAGGGAATCCATCCTGCACAGTTTCCTCCACACGAGGGAACTGTGCAAGATTTCTAAACGTACGTCGTTACTATAACGGCAACTTACAAAGGCTGACTACTCCTATAATATATGTCGTACCGCAAACGCGCACATTCTCTCTTTCCGGTTCTGCTCACGCTATGCACGCTCTGCATGGCCGTGTGGACTTTTGCGGCTTGCAGTCATGCCGCCGATGGGAACGACCCGTCTAACGGCGAGGATGCCTTTGCTAAAAACGGCGTTTACTTTGAACTTCGCGTCAGCAGTCAGAATTCTTCCAACTCCACCCGCGGCCCGCAAGGCGGCGAAACGGGCGACGCCACGGATTGGGGCTTCGAACGTGAACGCAAGGTGGAAAACGCCACTCTCCTGCTCTACTCCGACGCCAACGGGGTGAACGGCGACGACAACACGGTCATTGCCCACGCTCTCTACGCTCCCCAACTCAATGCCGTAACCGACGGGAGCAACACATACTACCGCACAGAACTTCTCCACGCCGACCGAAACATCGCCCGCGGCCTCTACCACATATCGGTGGTCTGCAATATGGGCGACTGCACCCGTTTTCAGGGCAAAACGCTCGGCGACGTACGCAACGAGATTGAAACAACCCTCTACACGCAGACCTCTGCCACCGACCCCGCAACCGCCTCGCATTTCGTGATGGCACAAGCCACCGACGCAACCGTCGACCTCAACTCCGCGACGGGCGGCATCAGCAACCCCGTAAGTATCAGCGTCACGGTGGAACGCCTTGCGGCGCGCATCGACTTCTCGCCGGGCACGGCTCTGAAAAACACCGCCGGCGATGCATACGACCTTTCCTCCAACACAATTATCCTCGACGACGGCTCTTCTGTCAACGCCACGGGCTATACTTATAACGTACGCAGCGTAACGGACAACGCCGAGAACGGCGACAAATTCATCCTCACGTCCGTCACTCCCTTCAACCTTTTGCAGTCGGGCACGCGTCTCTTGAAATGCGTCTCCGCCGACTACGACGGTTCTTCCCCGCTCTCGTTCATGGGCAAAGAAACGAAGGATGCCGCAACGGGCATGGCCACAAACTACGTCCTCGACCCCTGGACCACGCAGAAGCAAAGCGCAGCCGTCACGGGTCTCTCCTACTCCAACACTTACGCCGAAGCCCAGTCCGGCACACTCGCCGAGGATGCAGTCCGCCCCGTCGACACGTCTATCAGCTACGACGGCAACAACTACTACATCCTCACCTACGCCCACGAAAACACCGTCACGCCGCAGAGCCGCAAAACGCTCTTTGCCACGGGCATAATGCTCAGCGGCTACTACGGCAAGAAGAACGCCGACGGTTCGTTCACCTATACGCCGAAAACGTATTACTACTACATACGCCACGCCGACCCCAACAATTCGGGTTCCGACAATATCCCGATGAAGTACGGCATCGTGCGCAACAACATCTACCGTCTCCACATCAACCGCATCACGTCCATGGGCATCATTCTCATCGAGGTGAGCGACTGGACGCCTATCATCGTCCCCGACATCGAGATGTAACCCCTCCTTTCCCCTCCGCCCATGCATTTCCGTTCTTTCCTCTACATAGCTCTGTCCGCCGTCTTCTGTCTGGCTTGCAGCAGCGAACAGGCCGACAGCTCCGACTCGCCTGTTCCTCCCGGCTACTCAAGCATCAAACTGATGCTTGAACCTACGGGACTCGACATCGGCTCGCGCAGTACATCGTGGACCGACCCCAATGCCGTTGACGGCGAAATGATGAAACAAGCTTACGTCGTCATGACCGACAACAGCGGCATAGTCCAGTCCATCCACAAGGTAACGCCCACCACAGCCTCCGCCACGGAGTCGGAACGCGAAGTGGTGGCCTACATCACCACGGAGAACGGGCAATACACCTTTTATAATATAGGGAACATCGAACCCACGGCTACTACCACAAATTCGGAAGGCACCATCACGAGTGCTACGTTCAACGGCCTGACGTTCACCACGGGCGACGCAGTCCCCGCCGACGTAGAGTCTTCCACCGTGGCAGGTTCGTTCAACAACTACGCCGTGTCTGCAGACGGCATCCCCATGACCAACATCGAGACGCACACGGTCAACAGCAACGAGACTATCATCTTGAAACTCTACCGCCAGCTAGCTAAAATGCGTTTTTCGTTCACCAACGGCACAGAGCAGGCCATCGGCATCACCAATGTGTCCGTCGGCGGCATCACGAAGGACAACACCGACATTTACTTTTTCCCTAAAAAGGACGACAACAACAGTCCCGTGGTGTCTTTCCCCTCGCAGACGGCTGACACTACTACCCTCACCTTCTACCACAACCCAGCCTCACCGGTAAGCATCGCAGCCGACAACGCAGCCCACGCCCTGCCCGCCGACGTATACCTCAACGAGAGTGCGTCGCAGCACGCCACGGGGCGTTTCCCCCTCACCGTCACCATGACGCGAACGGCTGCCGACGGCACGGTGAGCAGCGACATCCGTCATGCGCTCATCACGTTGGGCAACATTCCCCGCAACTCTTTCATCCGCGTGCCGGTCACGCTCACTGACTACGTGGTTGATTTTTCGGCTTTCTTCTATCCTCCCATCGGCGGCTATCCGGCTTTCACCATGGACAAGCACGAGGAGGAGTTCTACGCCACGTTCTACGGCGAGGGCGACTTCCAGCTCATCCCCCACGTCTACCGTTACGCCGACCGCAACAATCCCGAAAATTGGTACTCGCTCAACGACACCGAACATATTGAGAGTTACACGCTGCAGGTAAACGACACTCAGGGGGTGTTCAGCACGCAGCCCCATTTCGACACCGTCACGGGCGAACTCCTCGGCACGCTCAGCGGCACAAAGGGTCGCGCCGCCGTTCGCTTCACCGTCTACATCAAAGTAAACGACACGCAGACGCAGGTCTACAACCGCACGGTCTATTTCATTGTTGCTTAGGGGGGGGAAGGGTGTTCAAAATGCGAGTATTTGCGGTAAAAAATTGCCACGGCAATGTCCGCAAGCCGCGCCCCAACGGGGCAGCTACTCATAGCCCAGGGCAGAGCCGACACGAAGTGGCGGCGTCACCCTGGGTTCCCGCACGGGGATCGTTGCCGCCTTGTAAAGGCAGCTACATAACATAGGGGCAACGCCCCGCTGAGCCTATGGTATACCATCGCCACCCAACCGCTCCCGAACCCGGGCGTTGCCCGGTATCAATGCAGCTGCCCCGGTGGGGCGGCAACGTCCCCCGCAAGGAAACCCAGGGTGACGTGTCGCCGCTTTGCGTCGCCACTCTGCCCTGGGCTATGAGCAGCTGGCCTTTCAGGCCGCGGTTTGTGGACAATATCTTACAGGGAAGAACGGAATTTTGAACACCCTACCTTACAGGCCGCGGATTGTGGACAAATCCGCAACTAAAAACGAACTTAAGTTGATTCTCTAACTCGCGAACCCGCGACTTACGGACAATTTGCAAACGCCCCCTCAAAAAACAACGAACAAACCCGGGCACACGCCCATCCACCATATCACATTTCATCTCTATGAAACGCCATACGCTTCTCCTACTGTTGTATGTATTTCTCATAGCCGCCCTCACTCCGATGGCGGCATTTGCGCTTTCATCCCCCTTGCCCTACGGCGACGGGGACGACTCCGCCACGACGACCACAACAACCACCACGCAGACCGCTTACTTCCAGTTCAGCGGCAACGGGCGCACCGTGCTTTACGCCCCCAAAGCGGGTGGGGTACAAGCGCCGGTAGTGGAGAATGGCACACCTACGGAGACGGGCTATAAGTGGACATTGACTTTCACCGCTACAACGGACGGCACAACAACGTCCACCACCGTTACGCTCAAGAACGATGCCGACCTCTACCTCCATTATGAGAACGGAGCGTTTACAGCCGTCAACGACGAAGTACAAGCCACTTCGTTCACTTGGGGTGAGAACACTTACTGCACCGACACCAACCAGTATACCAACGAAAAGCTCTCGCGTCACCAGTTGCTCATTCCCGGCAGCACTACTGAGGCCGTCGGCGTGCGCAACGGCACGCTGCAAGCGGTGAAAGCCAATTCGCGCTTTGCGCAGGTTTACCTTGCTGAGACAGCGGTGGCTGGGCCTGAGCTGCCCGAACTCAGTACGGCGGTGTTCAACCGCCACTACTACAACCTCGGTTTCCATTGGTTGGGTGAGAGCAAATACGGCTACTTGACTACGCGCACTACAGAGCCTCAAGTATATCCAGCGGACAATGCGTCAAGCACTGCCAGCACGTGGCTTTTGGTAGAGACGGGTGACATGGGTAATTTCATCTTGAAGAATGCAGCTGGATATTATCTGAAACAAACGTCTTCAAGCACTCACTATTCCGCCACGCAGGACATAAGCGAAGCAGTAGAATTTCAACTTGTGGAAGCGGTTGACCAAGGCGAGGTGAAGTACAATAAGGGTACGGGGACGCTTTCCGATGCCACTTGGGCAAACTTCTGGCAACTTCGTAATGCCAATCTCGGCTACTACCTCTATGAAGGCGGCGGCGGAAAGTTCGGCGGTACGACCAATACATTCAGTCAAGCAACATGGGGCGACACGAACCACGGCAGCTATTGCGGCGGTTCTAACCGCATGGAATTTATCGACACAAAAAAATACAGCCGTGGCCACTACCTGCAATTCACTGGCCAGGGACGCTACGCCCTTTACGAGAAGGACGGAGCGGTAAGTGCCGTCGACGTGCAGACCGACAGCATCCCCACCGACAAGGGCTATCAGTGGACGGAGCTGCAGACCACCAATGGCTATCAGCTGAAAAGCGGCAACGGCAGTTATCTCTGCGTGAACGGAACGGTCATCTCTGCCGTTGAGACCGCAGCCGATGCCACAGAGTTCAATATCAACGATGACAGCTACTATGCAGAAGAGTCACTCATCCGCTACAACCTCCAACCCGTGGGCAACACTACCCAAGCCCTCGGTGTGAACGAAAGCGGACAACTCGCCCTCGTTAATGCCGGCTCGCGCTATGCCGCTGTCGGCGTGTTCGAAGTAATCAAAGGGCCCGACCGCGTAGTGCTTGACAGACAAGTGTACACCCTTTGTACTTTCTATGCCGACAATGCGAACTACCGTCACATTTGGGCAAACTCTGCCACGAGCATCACGGTCAATGCCGGCGACAGCTACGGAAAGTCGTCGTTTATCGAAGGCACGGTCTCAAACGCCCCCAAGCAGTGGATTCCCGTAGCCACCGACGATGGCAGCGGCGACTTCCGCCTGTTCAATATGCAGGGCTATTGGCTCACACAATCCGCCAAGACAGCGGCGTGCAGTCTGACGGACGACCCTGCAAAGGCTTCCACATTCCGTTTGGTAGATGCCACCGAACAACGCGACTCCGTTTGGGTGAACTTTTGGCAATTGAAAAACATGGACGAGGGCAACCACACGTTCTCGTTCTACGGATACGGCAATCTATGGGGCGGAACAAACAACAACATACCCGCAGATGCGGCTAACGGTATGGTCAACGGCAAGGGAAACTACAACAACATGAACAACCGCGTGGCGTTCATCCCAGCCCAGTCCGACACCACCACGGCATACCTTTACTTCAGTGCTTTGGGTTCCGTGCCTCTCTGCGACAATCACAGCACCGACGGCACAACTGCTGTACCGTCGGCACACAACGGTCTTACTGCCGCCAATATGAAGGGAGCGCAGTGGACTCCCGTCCGCCACAAAGACTATGTAAAAATGCGGTCGGGCAACGGGAACTACATCACCTACGACGAAACGAACGGCTTCGGCCTAACCACCCACGAGGATGAGGCATATCCTTTCGTAAGGCGATACACTTTTGAAGCCACTTCCTACGAACGCAACTACAACAGCCGACTGGATTTACTTTCTACGGATGCCGCAACGGCTCTTTGCGCCGACTACCAAGGTACGGCGCAGAACGAGTACACCCTTACGTGGGACACGGCGAACACGCGTTTCAGCACGCTACGCAAGCACTATATGCTCAACTCCCCCACCTACCCCGAATACTCGTCCAACGGGAACAAGCTCCGGGCTTACCGCATCTACACAAACTCAAACAATCTGCTCATTAAGGACGGCAGCACGACCGACAGCGACGGCGAGGCTCTCGACACCGCCGCCCTCTCCACGCATACGGCCAACACTTTCGTGGCGCAGGACAATGCCGAGGACTTTTGGTTCTTCGAACGCTACGACTCCTCCTCTGATAACGGCGATGTGTACCTCCGTTCCTGCTCGGGTCGTTACTTCGCCTACAACACCGACTCAGCAAGGTGCGTCACTACTATCGACAAATCCGCTGCCGCCCGTGTGCGCCTTGTGGAGAACGATACCAAATATCAGTGCTGGCAGATTGAAATCATCGATTCCTCGCTCGGAAGTGCGAATGTGGTGCGCAACAACAGCGGCACGTTTATCGCAAGCTGGGCAAACTCTGACGCATGCTATTTCCTCATCCAACCCGTCGACCTTGAACCTGATTTCTACGAGGAAGAGGGCGGTATGCTCCGTTTTCTGCAATTCAAGAACGTCACCGACACGCCTTACATTTCGAACGGTACAAACAGTTCCACGGACGTAACCACCGTCGCCGCCACCAGCGAGAGCGACATCATGCAGCGCACGTGGAAAAACATTGGCTCGGACGACAACTTCGTACTGAAAAATGCCGAGGCCAACTATCTCACCTACGACGAAACCACGCAGACTTTCGCCGCCAGCACCGACTCTACCCAGGCGCAGCACTTCGCCCTCTTCCCCAACACCTACGGCGGCTCGTACGTCACGTGGTGCCTCGTATTGCTCACCAAGGATGCCGACGGCCATTGGGTGTCGCCCACTGAGGCATCGCTCTGCATCGTGCGCAACGACGACGGCACGCTCACCACGGGGACGTATGCCGACGTAATCGGTCAAGCCGCTTCGGGTGTTTATTTCTCCTCGGGAGTTACGCCCATCTTCGGCAACAGCCATCTGTCGCAGTTCTACTACGTCAGTCTTTCGACCAATACCGACAAATACCTCACCGACAACACCAACGGCGCATACGACGCCAAGGGCGACAGCAAGTACAGCAGCGAGTACGATGAGCCTTACAACAGTCAGCTCTGGTCGTTCGTAGGCACTGCCACGGACTTTGTCATGATGAGCCGCGACAGCGTGTACCTTTGTTGGAACAAAGACCCCGAGGCTTCGCCCCGCCGTTTCAGCACGACGCTCCAGCTCGACGAGGCCGCCCACTTCTCCATGGAGGGGACTGACGAGGACCTTGCCGCCGGCGCATTCGCCGTAAAACTCCTTTCGAGCGACTACGCCGAGACGGGCGACGTAGGGCAGTATCTCTACTACTTCACCGAGGGTAACAACTACCAACTTGGTCTTCACGCTGATGCCACCGCCAAGGTGAAGATTGAGCATTGGGACTACGTGGAGGCGGAGGACTATTCCGCCTACTCCATCCTGCCCAAACGCTCGTACTACGTGAAGCGTGTGCAGGGCGAAACGCAGGATCTTCCCAACACCATCATCCAGCCCGATGCGGACTACGGGTTCGACGTGAACGCATACACTCACGAAAAGGAACAGTCTACCAACGTCTACACCATCCATCACTATCTCAAGGACGGCACAGCACGCACCATGTACTTGCCTTCCATCCTATACAACGAGGGTAGTCGTACATGGGGACCGACCAACCTGCGCATGTACCAGCGTTTCTACAACTACAAGACGGGTGAGTGCGTCAGCCCCTACCGCCTCATCTTCACCAACGCCAGTCGCCGCCGTTACAGTAACGGTACGGTGATGGGCACATACCTCGGGGTAAATAAGCTGGCCTCGGGCAGCTACGTCGAAAACGGGTTTACGTTTCAAATGCCGTTCGAAACGCCCACCGACTACCGCTACACGCTCGCCCTCGATGCAAGTGCCTACACGGACTTTGTAGACTACTACGGCGACAACAGCATAGCCTACGACGCCAGCGTGACCACCACGGGCATCAACCTCCCGAGCAATTCGCCCCTTGTGGAGCCTACGCTCTCCTCGCGTGCGCTATACGTCATCCACAATGCCCGCGAAATGGCCGACTCCATGCGCCTCTGCGTAGAAGGCAACGCCGACGACCGCTGGATTGAGACGCACACCATCTCCTTCCCCAAGAAGAAGGTGAACTTCAAGAACTGCACCGTGCCTTTCAACCTGCAATTGCAGAACTACTGGTTCTACAACTCGCGCGCCTCGTACACGGAGCGCGACAGGGAACACGCCAATGCCGACCTGCAAAACGTCACGTCGTACAACGATCTTGATATCGAGATAGACGCGGCTCACAACTCCGCTGGCCTTGGCAGATACACATACTGCATCGAAGGTGCCGGAAATTCCTACGATGACCTCAGCCGCCGCCGATTCCTCGCTTTCCGCTATCCCAAGATGGGAACAGACGGCAAGGGCATAGCCGGCACCTATACCGATGCGGCCGACATGGGCATGGCGTTGGGCGACACCGCCGTCATCAAGGTGTACGCCGTGGTAAAAGGCGAAGACGGCACATCAACCATCCGCTACCAGCTGGCCAAGTTCACCCTGCTCTTCCTCGACGATGCCGAACCGCTCCCCTACTCCGACGTGCTGGGCTACGTCGCAGACGGCACAGGTTTCAAGTCGGACCGTGCGCCTCTGGCCTTGGAGAAGAACTACGGCACGGCACGCGCCCGCATCAAGTTCGACTTCGACCAGTACACCACCTACCGCACACCGCCCTTCGGCACTTCGCGTATCACGGCGGGCAGCAATGTTGGGCCTTATACGGAGATTGCCAACAGCTTTGCCTACCCCGTGAAGTTCGGCCACTCTACGTACAATTTCGAGCCGAACGCATCAGCCTCGGGCGGCGGCGTGAACACGTGGGGGTCATACTCGCTCGTCAAGGCTTACAAAAGTACCAAGTCCATCGCGAGCTACTACCAAACGGCTTACCCCGACAGCACTCGGTTCGCCAATGCGGACAATTCCGCCTTGCTCTACATCGACGCGTCCGAACTTCCCGGTCAGATTGTGTCGCTGGCCTACGACGGCTCGTTGTGCAAGGGTTCGCGCCTTTTCTTCTCGGCCTGGATAGGGTCGCCCAACAATGGCAGCTCTGACAATCCCGCCAACGTCATCTTTACCGTAAAAGGTATCTACACCGACGACAACGGTGAGGAGCAGAGCGAGGAACTGTACAGCTACTGCCCCGGTCCAATCCTGTGCAACGGCCGCGCCACCGACGGCACTACGGTGTCGGGCGATGCCAGTTCGGTGGTTTGGCAGCAGTGCTACTTCTCGTTCATCAACAACGGCACAAGGAGTTACACGAGCTACGAAATGCTCGTAAACAACGCCTGCACCGACTCCAAGGGCGGCGACATTCTCATCGACGACATTTCGATGTACGCCCTCTCGCCCTCGGTAACGATTGAGCGAACCACGCCGGTCTGCGGACAGCAGGTGACGCTCGCCAAACTGACTACCGACTTCGAGGGTATGCTCAACACGCTGGGCCTGGCCGAAAACGAAGACCCTGAAACGGGCACGCCGCAGATGTGGTACTGCATGATCGACAAAAACATCTACGACACGGAACTGGCCAAGAACTCCTGGCCCAGCACGAACAACGCCAAGGACGCTTTCTTCAAGGCTCTCGTGGGCAACCCCAATAGCACGAGCAGTGCCGACCGCGCCTTCCGCAGCGTGAAGTTCTCCACGCACTACAACGACCTGCCTGAGTTCAACTATAAAACCATCCTCAACAACGACCTCACAAACGGTATCATCTCGCGCGAAACAACGGGCGACGGCGTGCGCCACATGATCATCAGCGACAAACTGAACGGCGCGAACCTGCAAGGCAACCACAAGTACTACCTCATCTTCGTGCCGCGCTACGCCACTGCGCCGATCACCGCCGCCAACGCGGCCGAGGAGTTCCAGATTGGTGACCGCTGCTGCGTGATGTCGGAGTTCATCACCGCCAAGTCGGTTTCGTTCCTCGATGACGGCGGCGACAACACCTCGGTGGACGACACCGTCAAGGTGTGCGCCAACCAAAACGTGAACATCACCGCCAAACTCAACGGCATCAACACCAACACGGGGCAGATTGTCACCAAGATGCCCATGTACGACTGGTGGCTCGACTACGTGCAGTGCAACATTGCCCACGCTTTCATCGACGCATCGGGCAACTTCGTGGAACACGCTGACGGCAAGGCGCAGACGGGCGAGACGAGCGTGAAAGAGGCTATCGTCAACTTCCGCCACCACTACCCCAAGGCCACCTCGCCCAAGGGACTTTCGCCAAAACCCACCGACGCGGACTATCCGCTCACCGAGGCGATGATACTGGGACTGGAGTCTCTCATGCAACCCGTCACCGACGAGTACGACGCCGAGGGCAACCTTGTCACGGCCGGACACATCGCTCCGCTCCACCTCTACTCACAGTCGCTCAACGTGAGCATTCCGCAGGCCTCGCTCGGCACTACGGCTACGCTGACGCTGCTCCCTATCCAAGAAGAGGAGAGCGACACCATCGTCTACTGCTACGACCCGCAATGCATCCACATCCAGATTTCGGGTCAGGCTCCGACGATGTACGTGGGCTTCCGCGACAAGCAAAGCTCCTACCCCATCTCGAAGAACGTGGCCGAACTGCGCATGGGCAAGTCGTTCATGACCAACGCCGCCACGGGCATTCAGGGCGAGGACGAGACAAACCGCCCGGCTCACATGCTGCGCCTTCCCCTGCGCAGTATCACGGTGATCAACACCAACTCGCTGGGCTTGAAGAAGATTGAGCGCAACGGCGTGGCTTTTGCGCCGCTCTACCTCGTGGGTACCAACGACGACCAAACGCGCATCTACAACGAGAGCGACAGCATCATCGACTTCCGCATAGTGGGCGAAATCTACGACATCAAAGCCCCGAAAGCCGCCGAAGGCACGAGCGATGCCGACCAGCCCGAGGCGTATGCGGACATCTACCTGTTCAAGGACTTCGTGCCTCGCGAGGGCTTCTACTACGAGTTCCGCATGGGCTTTGAGGAGGAGTACGAAGCGGGCCACGTCAAGACGGACGAGGAAAAGGCCGTCTGCGACGGTTCATTGGCGTTCCGCATCTGCATTGTGCCGGAGTACCAGAAGTGGACGGGCACCGCTGGCAACCCCGACTGGAGCAACGACAAAAACTGGGCGCGCGCCGACAAGGATGAAATCTTTAAGGATGCTTCCGACACATACCCGACGAATGCCGAAAACGGCGTGAGCCACGGCTACGTGCCACTCGGCTCGACAAACGTGATTATCCCCGACCTCAGCACGGACTATGACCTGCCCGCACTCTACGACGTAGAGAACAACCACAACCCGAAAAAGTTCCTCGTGTTCAACCAGACGGGTTCGTCGGCCTCGGTAGACGACGGCACTAACGGCGGACTGGGCGTAGGCGGCACGCATACGATAAATATGGAATACGACCTCGCCGTCGACAGGGGCGCGTCTTCGAAGTACACCAAGGACGGCACAACGCTCGTGTACGAGTGCGTGCCTATCTACACCAACACGTGCAAGAACATCCTGATACAACACAAAGGCTCGTTGCAACACGCTGAACTGCTCGAATACGAGAAGGCGTGGATGGAGTACCGTGTCGACGCAGGCCGCTGGTACACGCTCGGCTCGCCCTTCCGCTCCATGCTCGCCGGCGACTGGTACGCCCCGACGGCTACGGGCAAGCAACAAACGGAACTCTTCAAGGACGTGACGTTCAACACGACGGACTACAACCGCTTCTCGCCGGCCGTCTACCAGCGCGGCTGGGACAAAGGTACGGCAACGGTGTACTACCTGCAAAACGGCAGCACCACGGCAACCGGATCGGCCGACGTGGCCATCCGCGCCGACTGGAGCGGCACGTACAACGACGTGGACGCTCACTACGACACGGGCGGCTTCTCCCTGAAAACGAACACGGAGGGCAAGGGCGGAAACGCTTACAGCGAACTGCTCTTCCGTCTGCCCAAGGAGGATGCGTCGTACGACTACTACAAGCACGACACCACCGACGGCTACGAACATCACACCACCACCGTGACGCGAAAGAACAGCGAGGGAGTTGACTTGACGGGACGCTTCAATACAGACCTGCTTGCTTCCGGCTCGTCGTTCACGCAAAAGGTGACGAACAACACGGCGACGAACCGCTTCTTCCTCGTGGGCAACCCCTTCCCCTGCGCCATGGACATGAAGGCGTTCTTCAATGCCAACACGCAGTTGCAACGCCGCTACTGGCTGCTCACCAAGGAAGGGCAAACGGCCGTGATGCGAGGCACGAACGCCACGGGCTGGATTGCCGTAAACTCTACGGGTGTGAGCGGCAAGGTAGCTCCGGGACAGGGCTTCTTCGTAGAGGCTACAGCCGACGGGGCAGAACTCACCGTGACGTTCAACACGGCCATGCAGACCGACAATTTCTCCACCTCGTCGGACGACCGCATCGACCTGCGTTCGGGACGCAGGGTGTTCCGCACTGCGCAGAACTCTACGGTTGAAACGGCTGTTTCCTCACAACCTATGCTGCGCATCCGCGCCCTACGCGACGGTTTGCAGAGCGAGGCGGTTGTGGTGAAGAACGAGGAGGCGAGCAACCGCTTCGTCGGCAGCGAGGATATGCAGACGCTGCTCGACAACACGCTCTCGTCCACGCCCACCGTCTACACCGTGGCCGACAGTGCAGCCACCACCGTCAACGTGCGCCGCACCATGCAGCGAGTGCCGCTGGGCATTTCGAGCAACTCGGTAGAGCCGTGCGAGGTGACGTTCTCAGGGCTGAACACGTTCAGCGAAACGCTCTCGCTTCTCGACAGCCAGACGGGGCAGCTCACGCCCCTCACCCTCGCCGCCGATGCGCAGGGCGAGACGACTCTCACCCTGCCGGGCTTGCACTCGGGCCGCTACTTCATCCTCTCCTCGGAACAACCCGACCCGGACGACAACGACATAGCGGACCAACGCCCCTATTGCACCGTAGACCATACGGGGCACCTCACCGTACACTCATCGGGTACACATCCCCTCACCTACGTGCAGATAGTCGACGCGGCCGGCCGCGAGCTTTACCGCCTCACCCCCTACACGGCAAGCGTAACGGTGAAACTCCCCACGGGCGTTTACGTAATAGACGCCCGCACCGACACCCGGCAAGCCGTGTGCAAGGTGACGGTGGATTGAAACGAAACGCCGGGACGTGGCGCAAACCACGTCCCGGCATTTTGTTTTTGGTTTTTTGTGTGTGGAGACGATTACGAAGAACTAAGCAGCAACGGATAGGCTGAACAATGGCGAAGAATAAAGCAACAACGAATAGGATGGGACAATGGTGGAACGTAGCAGCAACGAATAGGCTGAAAGCCTTTTAGTCCTCAGCCCAGGGCAAAGTGAGTGAGCGATAGCTCACGAACGACGCCCTGGGTTTGCTCCCCCCATCAGTTGATGCGCTGAAAGCGCAAAAGTAAAAGCCACAAACATTCCAGCAACTTACTTTTGCGCTTTCAGCGCGTCAACTTTGATAATGCAAAAACCCAGGGCGTCGCTTGCGGCAAATTGCCGCTGCGCTCTGCCCTGGGCTAAGGACTAAAAAGGCTTTCAGCCTATGCTGTGCGCACCTTGACCTACGAAGCATCCTGTCAAGAACCATTAATCGTGACAATGCTAAAACAAAACGGAAACGCAGCATGACCTCAAATACACGAACTAATCTCTCAAATAATATTCCTCATTATAATCCACATCATACAATTCCAAAAACTTCTTGTACTCCTCGGCAAACGTACGCCTTTTGTGGTGTTGTTCTTGGTTCTTTATGTACTCCGTCGTAGTTGGCACGGCCGATTGGCTGACGGAGAATGCCGCATAGCCTCCCTGCCATGAGAACATCCTATAATGAGGGGATATTGTTTTTATCCAACGGCTGCTATTGCGCTTCACCATTTCTACGATGTTGGAGACATTCTCATTCTTCGACAAGACGAACAGCACATGGACATGATCCTCAGTACCACCCGTCCACACGTTCATACATCCGCTTGCATTTACCAATTGGCCAATGTATGCGTGAATGCGCTTCAAATCCTCCTTTTCAATTCTTGGACTGATATCCTTGACATGGAAAATCAAGTGGACGTATAATTTGCTTAGCGACTGGGACATACTTGCTCTATTGGTTGTTTTGGAAATTACTTTTCCTATTTGGTTTCTAATCAGAGTAATGCTTTGTCAATTAACCCACTATGGAATAGGCTGAAAGCCTTAAAGTCCTTAGCCCAGGGCAAAGTGAGTGAGCGATAGCTCACGAACGACGCCCTGGGTTTGCTCCCCCCATCAGTTGATGCGCTGAAAGCGCAAAAGTATATTCATGCGGTTACGCCACCATCTTTTACTGCTGTCCTTTCAGGACGCAAACTACCCTCTCGTAGTACCCAGGGCGTTGCCCTGGGCTAGGAACTTACAAGGCTTTCAGCCTTTTTCGCAGGACATTATCCTTGCGCTATTTTCGGATATATGCACAAGCTCAAACTTCGAGATTGCGTTCCATCGCTAACCTAACCAATATCACCGAAAAACGTTCTAGAAGGTCACGCTATCGTCCGCATTTTATGCCTCGGGTTCGCCGCTGAGGATTTTGTGCAACGTTTTGGGGGCATGGAGAATTTCCACGGCGCGCTGCACGTAAGGGTCGCTTTGCAACTCGTATTCCTCACGGCCCTTTTCGTAATAATATTTCTCTACGATTTCGCCCTCTACTATTTGGCGGATTTCCGCTTCCCAACGTTTGAAATCGTAATCTTCGTTGTGCTTCAACTTCTTTTCGAGGCTCTCGATTTCGGCGGTCGCCTCGCTGTCGTATCCCTCAAACGCCACCATCTTACGAAGCATCTCCAACACGCGCGAACTCTGGCGGTCGTACGTAAAATTATGCTGCTTCATGTAGTTGCAAAAATCGGCGTACTCCTCCGCCGTGAGGCGGAACTGGCGGGCGGGGACGATGTTCGGGTGCTGCTGGCAATAGCGCACGCTGTAATCGAAGAGCTGGTTGCTGTTTTCGAGGTAGAGCAAAAGGTTGGGCAAACTGTCGGTGGGCATCACCACGTCGGGCGTGATGCCGCCGCCGTCGCGCACCGTGCGGCCGTTGGCGGTGTGGAACTCCCGGCTGAGCGAATCGGGAAGATGGACGGGTTCGCCGTCCTCAAACTTGTAGGCCTGAACGCAACGCCCCGAGGGAATGTAGTAACGCCCCGTGGTGAGTTTGAACATGGCGCCGTAGGGCAATTCACGGCTCTGCTGCACAAGGCCCTTGCCGTAAGTACGGCGGCCGAGGATGACGGCGCGGTCGTAGTCCTGCAAGGCACCGCTCGTAATCTCCGCCGCCGAGGCAGAACCCTCGTTTGTCAGCACCACGATGGGCAGGTCGGTGTCCTGAGCGTCGAGCTGCGTGCGGAACGTGCTGTTGAGTTCACGCACCTTGCTTTTCGTTCGCACCACCTCACGGCCGCGCGGAATGAATAGGTTGACGGTCTTCACCGCCTCCTCAAGCACGCCGCCGGGATTGTCGCGGAGGTCAAGAATCAGGCTGCGCGCGCCCTGCTGTTTGAGTTCGACGACAGAACGGCGCACCTCGTTGCTCGTGCCGTCAATGAACTGCGACAGGCGGATGTAGCCCACGCTGTCAGATGCCAGCGTGGCAAGCGTCACACTGGGACGGACAATCTGGCGGCGCGTCACCTTGAAAAGATAGGTCTTGTCCTGCTGACCGGGACGCAGTACCTTGAGTTCCATCGTCGTACCTGCATCGCCGCGCATCAAGGAGGCCACTCTGGTGGAATAGTCGCGTATTTTCTCCTTGTCGTCAGTGACGAGCCGCTCGAAGTTATGCCCGTCCACCGACAGGATAACGTCGCCCGGAAGCACTCCGGCACGGTCGGCCGGCATACCCTCGAAAATCTCGGCGGCAAAGCAGCGGCCCAGGTCGCCGCGGTAGTTCGTGACAATGCCCACGCCGCCATACTTGCCCGTGGCGAGCTGTTTAAGGTCGTCGGTGTTGTCGCTCGGGTAGTACTCCGTGTAGGGGTCGAGCATGGCAAGCATATAGTTGGCGGCATTCTCAATGTTGCGCGCGGCATTGAGTGTGTCGACGTAGTAAAGGTCGAGGTCGCGGTAAAGGGCGTTGAAAATGTCGAGGTTCTTAGCCACCTCAAAATTGTGGTTACTCCGTTGCGCCTCGGCCGGAACGAGCGAGGCGGCAAGCAACAAGGCGGTGAATAGTGACTTTTTCATATTCTATCAAGGGTGGTTCTATAAATTAGCTTTGTCAGGTTTCGGAGCTATTTTGCGTTCCAATTGATTGAGAGAGAAGGAGCATAGCGGGCTATGCGACTGAGCGAACAAGCGATTGGGGCGGAAATATCGAGCAAGCGAGAGCAAAGAAAAACTTGTTTTGCTTTGCCGAGTGCAGCCGATATTATTCAAAAGAGCCCGAAAGATGACAAAACGAAAGTCACCCAAACTTAATTAATTTACGGTGGTAATTTATAGAACCACCCTCAAGTCAGTCAAGGATAGTTTTCGGGGCTAAACATGCGGGCAATATATCGTGTGATACCCACATTGAAACAAATCCCCGTCAAAGCCCGGGATACATCTGGCGGATGGCTTGCCACGTTTCGGGCGGCAGGGCTGTGCCCACCACCTCGATGATATGACCGGCCAAGAGCGAACCCAGACGGGCGCACCGCAAGAGGCTGCCGCCCGAGCTGAGGGCGTAGAGGAAACCAGCGGAGAAATAGTCGCCGGCGGCGGTGGTGTCGACCACGTGAGGCACGTCGCGGGCCTGGCAAAACGCCTGTTCGTCGCCGCGGCGCACCAGCACGCCCTTTTTGCCTATCTTCACCACGGCAATCTCGCACAGACGGGCGAGCGACTCGACGTTGCGCTGGGGATCGTCGCAACCGGTGAACGCGCGGGCCTCCTGCTCGTTGGCAAACACGATGTCGGTCTGCCGCAAGAGTTCGGCAAAGAACGTGCGCTCCTGCTCCACAATGTTGTAACTGGCGAGGTCAATGCACACTTTCAGCCCGGCCTCGTGAGCCAGTTCCACGCAGCGGCGAATGAGCGCGTGGTTCTGCACAAGGTATCCCTCAATGTAGAAATAGTCGTAGCCGTCGAACCATTCGGCCTGCACGTCGTCGGGACGGAGATTGCCCGCCGCGCCCAGATAAGTGCCAAACGTGCGTTGACCGTCGGGGGTAATAAACGTGGATGCCACGCCCGTGGGCAGATCCTCGTCGGCGAGCAGCTGCACCGCCACGCCCTGCTCGCGGAAACGGCGGGCGAAGAAATCGCCCGGCTCGTCCTTTCCCACCTTGCCGATAAGCCCCGGCTCGCCGCCCATGTGGGCGAAGGCAAGTATCGTGTTGCAGGCCGAGCCGCCCGTGGTGCGCTGCGGACGAAGGGTGGCCATGCGGCGCGACACCTCCCGGTAGCGTTCCGTGTCGATGAGCTGCATCGACCCTTTGGGCAGGCCCAGTTCGCTGAGCGTTTCCTCGCTCTCAATCTGCACGAGGGCGTCAACAAGCGCGTTGCCTATGCCCAGTACTTTCTTCATCTTAAAATTTTAGGATTTTCTATGCAAAGATATAGCTTATTCCAAAATAATGCTTTACCTTTGCATCGCAATTCAGCACAAGGCGACAAGTTTTACACCTGTCACACACTGCTTCAGTAGCTCAGTTGGTTAGAGCACCTGACTGTTAATCAGGGGGTCGTTGGTTCAAGCCCATCCTGAAGCGC
>CAVGTD010000033.1:0-24782 GCA_963632215.1 Clostridiales bacterium | reverse complement strand
AGGGCATTGAGCAAGCTAATCAGCAAATCAGCATGCTCGCCAAAGATGCGCTTAAACGTGAGGTCGGCTTTCGGGTCAAGGTATTTCATCGTGTCCTAACATTAATATGTGACCGTTGCAAAGATACGAGGATTTCCCGATAGTGGTATAATTGCGCCTCGACGGTTCAATCACTCATACCGTCCCAAATGCCCGAATGGTGGTGTTCGGCTTTGTTGGAGAGCTGGCACTGGTTTGTCATCTTGTTTTGCAGGTCGTTGGAAACACGGGGTCTGTCGCCCGATACGCTTAGGAATGGACTTTCAGTTTCGAGACAAATGGACGATGTGCGGGGTGTAGTGTATTTTTTCATTGCTTTGTGGGTATGACGTTGTGGAGATTTCTGTTATTTCAGCAAGGTTTTCTTTCCGTTGACGATATAGAGACCACGACGTGCGTTATCGTGACTGACGCGACGGCCGTTGATGTCGTAGATTTGCCGTGCGTTAGAAGTTGCCGCGCGCACGCCCTTAATGGAAGATATTTCAGGGGGAAGCACAAAGGCACGCATTTGGCTTTGACTTTCGCTCGTAATGGCGAGGTAGGCCTTGTGCGCCCCATTGGTGAAGGCCGCGCCGTTGTCGCTCATCCAGTAAAAGCCGAGGTTCGCGCCGTCGTCGTCAGTCGAAAGGGCGTAGTAGGCTGTCGCGCCGTCCACGTGGGTAGTCTCCGCTGAGGAAGAGCCATGCAGCAGGTTGTTCTCGGGGGCTTTATCGGTAGTATATGTTGTGCCGTACTCGTAAGTTTTTGCCTCGCCTTGAATCAGAAGGGCAGTCTTGGCCGGGACAATGCTGCCGCCCTCATAAGCTTTATTGAACGAGAGCAAGCCGTCGTCGCCCTGCGTCACGGTGTAGCCCGTCACGCCCGTGGGCATGTAATAGGCCTCGTCGGTATAGAAAGTGGCATAGCCTACCGAACTAATGGTGAACGAGCCTACAGAACTCTTCTTGCGATAGAGTTGCACGGGCTGGTTAGTATTTCCATAACAACTAAAAAGTTTGCCAGCATCGTTCGTGGCATTATAGAAGCGTATTTTTGTGCCTTTCTTATTGTCCACCTTGTAAAACTCAACAGTGGCATCACCTGCATCAGAGATGCTTATTTTGCTGTAACAGTCGGACGTTGAGGACGAGCCTTTGAGGACCAAGGTATTGCCCGAAGTCTTTATCGTTAGGGGCTGAGCATTTACTATATCGTGAATAAGCCACGCCGTTGAATTGCCCACGTTTCTCAACAGTTGGAACTCATACACGTAGCCATCTTGATTTGAATCGTTCTGAGCTACTTGCGATTCACTAAGCGTCAGGGTATTGTCAGTAAACGTAAGTCCCGTCACCGCTGCACGGTTCGAGGTTTTTTGATACCCCATAACCACACCATAAGTGTCGTTGACAATTATGTAGGTAGCTCCCTGGACAAGCTGCGCTACGGAGGTTACTTTTTCGTAGACGTAATTTACTCCGTTTGCAAAAGCGTTGACACACACGGCAAATGCAAACAGAATTAGGGCAATAGCATTTTTCATCCTTTTCAGTGTTATAGGAATATTCTTGACAGTATTTTCAGCCGCAAAATTAGTTTTTTTGGAGCAGACGGCAGTTCCGGGCGCATTACATTTCGATAAAAGGAGGCGCGCAAGGCGGCAAGAAGCACGAAAGTGGAATTAAATTCGTACATTCGCACATCATATCACAAACAACCGAAAACAAAGATGGAAATATCCGGAAAAATCATCGCCGCACTCGAAAAGCGTTCTGGCACGTCGAGCCGTACGGGAAACACGTGGGCTTCTCAGAGTTTTGTAATCGAAACGCACGAACAGTACCCGAAGCGCTGCGTGTTTGACGTGTTCGGCGAAGACCGCCTGAAAGAGTTCAACATCAACGTGGGCGACGAAATGACCGTGTCGTTCGACATCGACGCGCACGAGTACAACGGCCGCTGGTTCAACAACCTCCGCGCATGGCGCGTGCAGCACGGCACAGAAGCCGCCCCCGCCATGGGAGGCGCGCCCGCAGGCCCTGCCGCCCCGGCAGCCCAGCCCATCCCCGCCCCCACCGCCGGCGAGGACACTGCGGACGACCTGCCCTTCTAATCCCCCTGCGGACGAAGCCGCACACGGCGAACGCCCCTTGCAAGACCCACCGTTCAGTGGCTTGCAAGGGGCGTTCACTTTTTCCATCCCCGGACTACGCCTCGTCGCGGGTGTAGAGTTTGCGGTATTGCGTGGGGGTTACATCGGCGAAACGCTTGAACACGTTGCACATGGCCGGAGCATCGTTGAAGCCCGTCTTTACGGCAATGTCGAGCATGGTGAGCGTAGGGTCGGACAAGAGCAGACGCTTTATCTCGTCCACGCGCATTTGGTTGACCCACGTGTTGAAGTTGACGTGGCGGAACTTGTGGATAAACGCCGAAAGGATGCGCGTAGTGGTGCCCAGTTCGCTCGCCACCTGCGCCAGCGTAAGGCCCTCGCGGAGGTAGGGCTTGTCGGGGCGGTGCTCCCAAGCCTCAACAATTTCGGCGACGGGGCAAACATCAAGCTCTGGTTCGTCGGCAGGGGCGCAGACAACGACTTCCTCATCGGGGACATTGCCCCCGTTGGCCTGCATGGCCACAAACGACTGGTGGACTTTGTAGTAAGCCTTTTGAAGGCTCAGCACCACCAAAGACAGCACCACGCTAAGGACCGTGCATACCACCGAGCCGCCCATATGCATCTGCGGCGAATTTAGGAAGTCGTGGTGAGGCGGTAGCATAATGTAGGTCAGCACGGAGAGCAGGCTGAACAGGGAGAACAGCACCGCCGTGGTCAGCACGGTGCCGATGGCGTAGGTGGCGAGAACGAGCCGCCGCTGGTTGAACGTTTCGCGGTTGGCGTAATAGTCGTCGAGATGCTCGCGGTTGCGCGATATGCCGCCAAAGAGAATGACCATGCAGCGCAGGCTCGAAAGGAAGTAGAGCAGGTGCGTGAAGAGCGTGATGCCGACCGTCCAGAAGTTGAAGTCCTCGTGGTCGTACGAGAGAATGCTCGTGACGGCCTCGGGGCTGAACGCGCAAAAGCCCGCAAGCAGCACGAAGAGCAGCCCCATGGGCAGGGCGTAGATGGTTCGCAACTGGCTGGTGGCTCCGCGCAGGTGGAACATGGCGCAAAGGGAATTGTAGAAGCAGTAGAGCTGGACGTAGAAGACGAAGGGCGAGAAGTAGAAATCCGTGAAGAAAGGTCGCCCCGTAAGCGTGCCTTCCGTGATGACGGCACTGTGGTAGACCGTGTTGCAAAGCAATCCCCACCCCAAGAAACGCTTCACACGGAGGTAAGGCTTCGGCGCGCTTTCGCGATCGGCGCGGAGCGTGAAAAGGAGAACGGCCAACAACGTGCTGCTGACGGCTGCAACGAGCGAGGCGGCGAGGTCGGGAGTGTGCATGGGAGTTGGCGGAAAGGAAGGATGGGGTGAAACGGGGAGAGAGTCTTAGTCTGTCATGCCGTCTTCGCCGGCGGTGTCCTGTTTGTTGTCGCGGACGATGCTGGCAGTGCCGCCGTTGAGGGGAATTTCCACGCAAAAGGCCGGTCCCTCCTCAATGCCTATCTGCCCTATCTGCGCCCCGAGGCAGATGGTGCTGGCCGTGCTGCGCGCCTTGTCGAAGGCCATGCCGAGCAAGACGGTGCCTTGGCGGTCGGCGGGCGAGGTGAGGAAATCGGAGAAGGCCTCCTTGGAGTAAGACTTGTGGAAGAACTCCTCGCCGTCGCGCTTGACGGTGACATCCACGCGGTTCTCGTAGAACGTCTTGCCCATGTCGTCGGTCACAACGGGGAGCGACTTGTCGGCGCTGCGCGCAATGGTCACTTCGTAGCGCTTGCCGCCAAGCACGGCTTCGGCGGTGCTGGTTTGCGAGGGGTCGGCGTAGGGCGCATCGGTCTGCTGAGTGAGTGCGGTGTCCTGCATGGCGGCATCGCCGTCGCTTTTTTTGCCGCCGCAAGCGGAGAGGGCGGCGAGGGTAAACATGGCGCAAGCTATGGCGCAGAGTGTTGCTTTCATGGTGTGTTTGCTCAAAAATGTAGAGCAAAAGAACAAAAAAAAGCGCAGAGCGGCAAGATTTGCTACGGGCTATAAACCCGGAGAAACCTATATTTCTTACTTTTGCCCGACCCTGCCCGGAAATATCCGGCTCAACCACGTTTCAACCCCCAATGAACACCCTTCGACACTCCTTATTATATACAGCCATTCTCCTCTGCCTTGCGCTTGCCGCCGCCTGCAGCAAGGAAGGCGGCGCGGACGACGGCGTGCAGCCCAACAGCCAGACAGCCCGGCGCACGGTGCTTGTGTACATGGCGGCGCAAAACTCACTCTACCAAAACGCCTACAACGACTCTACGGAGATAATGAACGGCCGCCAGTACATAGCCGACGACGACCGCATGCTCGTGTTTGTGGACCGCGGCGGGCGGCCCTGCCTCTACCGCGTGGCGCGCCAATGGGCGAAGCCGCAAATCGTGAAGCAGTGGGACGACACAGACTTCAACTCCACCGACCCGCAACGGTTCGACGAGGTGGTGCGCTACGTCAAGGAGCAATTTCCCTCGCGGGAGTACGGCCTCGTGATGTGGAGCCATGCCGACGGGTGGATACCCGCCGCCGACACTTGCTACGCCGCCAACGCAGCCACGCGCCGCCCGTGGTCGTTCGGCATCGACACGGGACGGAACGACATGGGGACTAACGAAGGCACGCAGATGGAAGTGACGGCGTTGGCGCAAGTGCTGGAACAGAACGCCATGCACCTGAAATACATCTTCTTCGACGCTTGCCTGATGCAGAACCTCGAAGTGGACTACGCCCTGCGCCACGTGGCGGACTACGTGGTGGCCTCGCCCATGTCGATACCGGCCGCCGGGGCGTACTACACGCACCAGTTGCGCGACGGCCTGTTTGCGGACGACCCGTCGCACATAGCCAAAACCTACCACGAGGACGTGGAGGCAAAGCTGAGCAGCGACTACTCGACGATAGGCATTTGCATATCGTGCGTCCGCACAAGCGCGCTCGACACGCTCGCCAGTGCGCTCAAAGAATGGCTGGGGCAATCCTCGCTGGCCGGCCGCCAGTCGCCCGACATGAGCGACGTGCTGGCGTACCAGGCTTACAGCAACGTCTACTACTACCGACCGCACAACTACGACGCTTACCAAACCGTGAAGCAGCTATTTCCGCCCGAGGGGGCTGAGCGGCTGACCACACTGCTCGACTCGCTCGTGACCGCCCATTACAGTACGGAACGCATCTACGTGGGGCCGAGTATGTACTACGGCCTGATTACCATCCCAACCGCCACGGACAACTACCGCGCCGTGAGCATGTTTGTGCCGCAGACAATCTACTCGCTCTTCGCCTCGCAGTGCCGCTCGGGCGACCTTAACGAGGCGTTCCGGCAAACAGAATGGTACAAAGCCATCGGGATGGACCAGACGGGATGGTAGACCGGCAAACGGCCGCACGCAAAAAAGGTTTGCGGGACAAGGAACGCCAAGCAATCAGCTCGGGCAGCCTTGTTCCGCAAACCTTTTTCGGCAGAACGGTCCACCGACTAGAAGTCGATCTTTATGTCGTAAGGAGAGGCGGCAGCCGCTTCGCCGTCGGCATCGGGCGAAGCGTCGTGGTGCAACGCCGGCCCGCTCCAATCGGGCGTGTACTCGTTGACCGGGGCGTTGTCTTGGGTGAACTGCGCCACCTCGTTGAAAGCGTGCTGAAACTTCTCCAAGTCCTCGCGATAGAGGAAAATTTTGTGTTTCTCAAACGTGGGGTGAGCCGCGTCGCCCCCGTTTTCTTTTAGCCGCTTGCTCTCGGTCATGGAGATGTAGAACTCTCCCTTGCGGTCGCGCTTCACGTCTATATAATAAATGCGTTTGCCGGCTTTTACGGTTCGTGAAAAGAGAATCTCGTTGTCGATTCGTTCGGTATCATGACGGGGTGTGTAGTCCATGGTGTTCGCAGGTTTAAGGTTCGTGTAAGGTTTATCGCCTCAAATTTGTCCTATTTTTCTTGAACAGCCAAGGTTTGCAAGGCTTATTTTGCAAAACTTGCGTCAACAGACCAACAACGCCCGACATAGGGCGAACCGTTTCAGCGCACCTGTATGCCGTATTCGTGCTTTATCTCGTCCATGACGAACGTGCTTTCGAGCGAGCCGAGATGGGGGATTGTGCCAAGCACGTTGAGGACAAACTCCTGGTAGTACTTCATGTTGGGGGCGTGGATTTTGAGCAGGTAGTCGTTCTGCCCCGAAATGTTGTAGCACTCCGTAACCTCGGGAATGTCGGCGATGGTGCGCGCGAAGTCGTTGGCAATGTCGCGCCCGAGCTTGCTCATCTTTACGGAGCAGAACACCACAAAGCCCTGGTTGAGCTTTTCGGCGTTGAGCACGGCGATGTAACGGTCGATGATGCCGTCGCGTTCCATGCGCTTTACCCGTTCAAAAACGGGCGTGGTACTGAGGTTCACCCTTGCGGCCAGTTCCTTTGTGGTGAGGCGCGCGTTGGCCTGCAATTCACGCAAAATTTGCAGGTCGGTAGGGTCAAGAGAAAAATTTTCTGTCTGAGGGGCGGTTGCAGCTTTCATTCTACACGGATTTTCTTTTACAAGGCACAAAATTAGGAGTATCTTCCTGATTTTCAAAATTGCTTGGTCGTTTATTCCACACACTCTACCTTTGCAACCGTAATCAAACAACAAACCACAACAGAAACAAACAATAAAAACATACCATTATGAGCGAACAGAAATACCACTTCGAGACACTCCAAGTACACGTAGGCCAAGAGCAGCCCGACCCCGCAACCGACGCACGCGCGGTGCCTATTTACCAGACCACCTCGTACGTGTTCCGCAACTCGCAGCACGCAGCCGACCGTTTCGGTCTGCGCGATGCCGGCAACATCTACGGCCGTCTGACAAACTCCACGCAGGGCGTGTTTGAGGACCGCGTGGCAGCCCTCGAAGGCGGCGTGGCAGGCCTGGCCGTGGCAAGCGGTGCGGCAGCCGTGACCTACGCGCTGCAAAACATCGTGCTGGCCGGCGACCACATCGTGGCGGCCGACAACCTCTACGGCGGCTCGTTCAACCTCATCACCCATACGCTGGCCAATCAGGGCATTACCCACACCATTGTCAACGTAAACGACACGGCAGCCCTCGAAGCAGCCATCCAGCCCAACACAAAGGTAATCTACGCCGAAACGTTCGGCAACCCCAACTCCGACGTGACCAACCTTGAAGCCGTGGCCGAAGTGGCTCACCGCCACCACATCCCCTTCATCGTAGACAACACGTTCGGCACACCTTACCTCATCCGTCCGTTGGAACACGGCGCAGACATCGTGGTGCACTCCGCTACCAAGTTTATCGGCGGTCACGGTTCGAGCCTCGGCGGCGTGATTGTAGACGGCGGCTCGTTCGACTGGAAAGCCAACGCCGACAAGTATCCCACGCTGGCAAAGCCCGACCCCTCGTACCACGGAGCCGTGTTTGCCGACGTAGCCGGCAAGGCAGCTTTCGTGACCCGCATCCGCGCCGTGGTACTGCGCGACACGGGCGCAACTATTTCGCCGTTCAACGCCTTCATCCTGTTGCAGGGACTTGAAACGCTTTCGCTCCGTGTGGAACGCCACGTGGAGAACGCCCTCAAAGTGGTTGACTTCCTCGCGAAGCACCCCAAGGTGGCCAAGGTGAACCACCCCTCGCTGCCCGGACATCCCGACCACGCCCTCTACAACAAGTACTTCCCCAACGGCGGCGGCAGCATCTTCACCTTCGAGATTAAGGGCGACAAGGACGCGGCTTGGCGTTTCATCGACAGTTTGAAGATATTCTCGCTGCTGGCCAACGTGGCCGACGTGAAGAGCCTCGTCATCCACCCCTACACCACCACCCACTCGCAGATGACTCCCGAGGAACTCGAGCAGCAGCACATCACGCCCTCCACGGTGCGCCTGAGCATCGGCATTGAACACATCGACGACATCATCGCCGACCTCAGTCAGGCTCTCGAGCAGGTGTAAGGCTATGAGTTCCGGACGCAAGCCGGAACGGCCAAGCTGACACAAACAGTTATTTTATTGAGGGGCAGAGCATCTTGTTTCCGACACTCCGCAAGGAGAGACGAAGAGGATGTTCTGCCCGTTTGTTTTAGGACGGTGCGCTGGTTGCGTTGACCGAGGCGCGCCCTATACCCCCAAACGCGATGAAAATAAAAATCGTAAATTTGCCCACAAGTTCAAGCGAAGAGGACAAGCGGCTGCTCGAAAGTTTCGTGCAGTTCAACAAAGAATGGATTACACGCTATTTCCGCCTTGAAGCCTCCGACCTGCACTACCTCGCCCGCCCCAAGGAGTACATCCTCGACAAGGGCGGCCACGTATTCGTGGCACTGGCCGACGGCAAGCCCATAGGCTGCTGCGCGCTAATCCCCCACCCCGAGAGCGGACGTTGGGAGCTGGCGAAAATGGCTGTGACGGCGGCGGCGCAGGGCAATGGAGCCGGCGAGGCACTGGCACGGGCAGCTATCGCCAAGGCCGAAGAGCTGGGCGTGGACGAACTCTTCCTTGAAGCAAACACAAAGCTTGCGGCTTCGGTGCATCTGTACGAGAAAATGGGCTTCCGGCCCGTGGCGGACTACACCCCGGCCTATGAGCGGTGTAACCTGTTCATGATATGCAAACTGAAAAGAAATACGCCCTCCTGATTTCGGGCGGCGTCGACAGCGCGGTGGCGTGCCACTTGCTTTGCGAACAAGGCATTCGCCCCGACTTGTTCTATATTAAAATAGGTATGCAGGGCGAAGGCACATCGTGCAGCGCCGAAGAGGATATAGAACTCTCCACCTTGACAGCCAAGCGTTACGGGCTGCCACTTCAAATCATCGACTTACAGCAAGAGTACCACGACCGGGTGACGGCCTACGTGGTGGAAAGGGTGAAGCGCGGGCTTACGCCCAACCCCGACGTGATGTGCAACCGCATGATAAAGTTCGGCGCGTTCAACGAGAAAGCCGGACACGCCTACGACTACATCGCCACGGGACACTACGCCCGAACCGTCCGCGACGCCGACGGGCAGCTCTACCTCGCCCCTGCGCCCGACCCTGTGAAGGATCAGTCGGACTTCCTTTCGCAACTCACCGACGTGCAGGCAGCGAAACTCTGCTTCCCCATCGGCCATCTGCTCAAACACGAAGTGCGCGAGATAGCCGACCGAGAGCGGCTTGCCCCGGCCCACCGCCGCGACAGTCAGGGCATCTGCTTTCTGGGCAAAATCAACTACACCGACTACCTGCGCTTGCTGCTCGGCGAGCGCGAGGGCAACGTGGTGGAACGCGAGACGGGGCGCATCATCGGGCAGCACAAGGGCTATTGGTTTCACACCGTGGGCCAGCGCAAGGGGCTGGGCCTGGGCGGCGGACCGTGGTTCGTCACCGACAAGGACATCGAGCAAAACATTGTCTACGTGTCGCACACCGACGCTTGCCACGGACTTTACGGCAACGAGTTCCACCTGACAGACTTCCACTTCGTCACCGCCGACCCGTGGAAGGGGGCTACGGAAACGGACGTGCTGTTCAAAATACGCCATACCGAACGCCCTCGCCCCGGTCACATGGTGCGCCAGGCGGACGGACGTTTTCTCATCACCTCGCCCACGCCCGTGCAGGGCATTGCCCCTGGGCAGTTCGGCGTGCTTTACACCGCCGACGGCGAAATATGCGCCGGGAGCGGCGAAATACGCTTTTAACCCCTGCCCGGACACCCCCTCACGCCCGGCATCTGCGAGCCGGCAAGCGGCAGGCAAAAAGATTAGCCACGATAAAGGCTATTCAAAAGAAAAATGGTAATTTTGCCACCGCTTGTGCCTTGAAAAGCATTGAGAAACAAACACGAAGCATAAGCGGATCTAACATACAGAAAACTAAAATCACATATACACAAACGCGCTTTCCCGTTCCCTTATTGTACACCTTTGGCTGAGAACACAAGGGAAAGCAACGTATTCTAAAAGCAGAAAAGCAAAATGGATATTCAGTTCGAAAAAGCCGGCAACGTACGCGCAACCATCACCATCAACATGGCAAAGGCTGACTACGAGGCCAACGTAAAGAAGTCTATCAAAGACCTTAGCAAGAACGCGCAGTTCCCCGGTTTCCGCCCGGGTCACGTGCCCGTAGGGCTCGTTACTAAGAAGTACGGCATTCAGGTTAAGGCCGAGGAAGTGAACAAGCTTCTCGAAAAGAGCCTTTTCGATTACATCAAGGACAATAAGATCAACGTGCTTGGCTCTCCCGTGGGCAGCGAGGGCAGCGAGCCTCAGGACATTGAAACGCAGGACGACTTCACGTTCAAGTTCGACTTGGCCATCGCTCCTGAGTTCAAGGCTGAACTTAGCAAGGACGACACCGTAGACTACTACGACATCGAGGTGAGCGAGGACTTGATCAGCAAGCAGCTCGGCGCATTGCAGCAGAACGCCGGCCACCCCGAGAGCGCAGACAGCTACGAGGACCGCGACCTTCTCCGCGGCACGTTGGCTGAACTCGACGAGAACGGCCAGCCCAAGGAGGACGGCATTCAGGTGCAGGCTACCTTGATGCCCACTTACTTCAAGAGCGACGACCAGAAGAAAATCTTCGAGGGCGCAAAGAAGAACGACGTGCTTACGTTCAACCCCACCACGGCTTACGAAGCCAGCGAGGCTGAGCTTTCCTCAATCTTCAAGATCGACCGCGAAGAGGTGAAGAACCACGCCGGCGACTTCTCGTTCCAAGTTGACGAAATCAGCCGCTTCGTTCCCGCCGCCCTCGACCAGGAGTTCTTCGACAAGGTGTTCGGCAAGGACAAGGTAAAGAGCGAAGAAGAGGCTCGCAACAACATCAAGGAGAGCATCCACGACCTTCAGGTGAACGACAGCGACTTCAAGTTCCTGCTTGACGTGCGCAAGCACCTTGAAGCTAAGGTTGGCGAACTCGAATTTGCCGAGGACATCCTCAAAAAGTTCCTCGAAGAGAACAACGAGAACAAGGAAGCCATCTCTGACGAGAACTTCAAGAAGAGCCTTGAAGAACTCAAGTGGCAGCTCATCAAGGACCAGCTCGTTGCCGCCAACAAAATCAAGGTGGAGAACGACGACGTGAAGTCCGCCGCCATGAACGCCGCCCGCTTCCAGTTTGCGCAGTACGGCATGACGAACATCCCCGACGAGTACCTCGAGAACTACGCTTCTGAGATGTTGAAGAACCGCCGTCAGGCTGAGCAGCTCGTTAACCGCTGCATCGACGACAAACTTGCAAAGGCTCTCAAAGAGGTTGTTACGCTCAATCATAAGAGCATCTCTTCCGAGGACTTCGCAAAGATGTTCGAAGAAGAGAACAAGTAAAGGCTTCACGCCACTTGACAGCGAAAGGCCTGTGAGCCTTTTGTACTAAGCGGAACGTGCAAATCATTGAAGAACTCTACGACGAAGCCGAAAGGCAGCGAGCCGGGCTTCGGCCGGGCGAGAGGGGCTTCACTGGTTTGCACGTTTCTTTAACCCTGAACTTCTACCCCGAACTTTAATCTCAAACGTAGCAAGAACACGAAAAACGATAAATCTATGAACATTTCCTCTGACTTTAAGAAGTTCGCCGCCGCAAACGCAGGCATCAGCTCCATGGTGGTTGACGACGTGATTAAGGCGCAAAACCAATACCTCAACCCTTACATCCTCGAAGAACGCCAGCTCAACGTGACGCAGATGGACGTTTTCTCGCGCCTGATGATGGACCGCATCATCTTCCTCGGCACGCAGATTGACGACTACACGGCCAACACGCTCCAAGCGCAGCTTCTCTACCTCGACTCCACCGATCCCGGCAAGGACATCTCTATCTACGTGAACTCACCGGGCGGTTCGGTCTACGCAGGACTGGGCATCTACGACACGATGCAGTTTATCCAGAGCGACGTGGCAACTATCTGCACCGGCATGGCAGCTTCAATGGCAGCCGTCCTGCTCGTTGCCGGCAAGGAGGGCAAGCGTTCGGCACTCCCCCACAGCCGCGTGATGATACACCAGCCGATGGGCGGCGCACAGGGCCAGGCCTCGGACATCGAGATCACGGCGCGCGAGATACAGAAGCTGAAAAAGGAACTCTACACCATCATTGCCGACCACTCGCACACCGACTTCGACAAAGTGTGGGCCGACTCCGACCGCGACTACTGGATGACTGCGCAGGAGGCTAAGGACTACGGCATGATCGACAAAATCTTCACGCCCAAGAAAGGCGAATAACCCATCAGTTAGAGCATAATGGCAAACAAAAAAGAAAGAACCTGTTCGTTCTGCGGGCGTTCCGAAAGCGAGGTCGGAGCATTGATTACGGGTGTCAACGGCTTCATTTGCCCTGACTGCATCGTCAGTGCGTTCGAGATTGTCGGCGACTATATGCCCGAAGCTTTCCAGGGCAGAAAACCGAAAAAGACGAAGAAGACCGGCAGCGTCAACTTGAAAGACACGCCGAAGCCCAAGGAAATAAAGGAATACCTCGACCAGTACATCATTGGCCAGGACGATGCCAAACGCTACATGAGCGTGGCGGTATACAACCACTACAAACGCCTTGCGCTCGCCGACAAGGGCGAGACTGACGACGACAACGTGGAAATCGAAAAGTCGAACATCATCATGGTGGGTTCGACGGGTACGGGCAAGACGCTCCTTGCGCGCACCATCGCCAAGCTGCTCGACGTTCCCTTCACCATTGTCGACGCCACGGTGTTCACCGAGGCCGGCTACGTGGGCGAGGACGTGGAGAGCATCCTTTCCCGTCTGTTGCAGGTGGCGGACTTCGACGTGGAACGCGCCCAGCGAGGCATCGTGTTCATTGACGAGATTGACAAAATAGCCCGCAAGGCGGACAACCCCTCCATCACGCGCGACGTAAGCGGCGAGGGCGTGCAGCAAAGCCTACTGAAACTTCTTGAAGGCTCTATGGTGAACGTACCGCCCAAGGGCGGCCGAAAGCACCCCGATCAGGACTACGTGCACGTCGACACGCGCAACATACTCTTCATCTGCGGCGGCGCGTTCGACGGCATCGAGAAGCGCATTGCACAGCGTCTGAACGCCCATACAGTGGGTTACAATTCCGTGCAGAACGCCAAGAAGATCGACCCCAAGAACCTGATGAAGTACATCGAGCCGCAGGACTTGAAGTCGTTCGGACTGATACCCGAAATCATCGGCCGTCTGCCGGTGCTGACGTACCTCAACCCGCTCGACAAGGAGGCTCTTGCGCGCATCCTCGTAGAACCGAAAAACTCCATTATAAAGCAGTACACTAAGCTGCTCAAAATGGACAACGTAGATTTGACGTTCACGCCCGAAGCCCTCGACTACATCGTCGACAAGGCGGTAGAGTTTAAACTTGGCGCGCGCGGCCTTCGTTCCATCGTCGAGAGCATCATGATGGACGCGATGTTCGAAATGCCGTCAAGCCGCAAGCGTTCGTTCGAGGTGACGAAGGAATACGCCGAGGCGCAGATGAAAAAGCACGACAACTTGGTGTAACCGCCACTCGCCTGAATAAACGGAGAAGAGGAAATGAGCAAGCCCCTTACGGCTGGTTCATTTCCTCTTCTTCGTTATTCGTCCTTTTTGAGCAGCGGTATCAGGCGCATCTCTTTCTCAATCTTCTTTTGCCGTTTGCGCATATACCCTGAGGGTTTAAGCGAACTGAAACGGATGGGATTGGGCAACGTGGCGGCTATCAGCGCACAGTCTGACCGCCGCAGCTCCACGGCCTTGCATCCGAAGTGCTGCTGCGCCACCGCCTCCGCGCCGTAAATATTCGGCCCCATTTCAATGCTGTTAAGGTAAACCTCAATAATACGCTGCTTCGACCAGAAAAGTTCAATGAGCACTGTAAAGTAAGCCTCAAAGCCCTTTCGCACCCACGACGAAGTAGGCCAAAGGAACACATTTTTAGCCGTTTGCTGCGATATGGTACTTCCGCCGCGTGAGCGTTCTCCCTCGATACGCTCAAGGGCGGCATCCTTAATAGCCCCGAAATCAAAGCCATGATGTTGCAGGAAATTCTGGTCCTCCGAGGCAATCACCGCCACGGGCAAGTAAGGCGACATCTCGTCCAGGCTCACCCACTTGTGGTGAATCGCCGCCGGCTCTCCCTTCCCCACGTTCTGCACGCACCGTATCACCATAAGCGGCGTAACGGGGACAGGCAGCCATCTGTAAGCCAACACAGCCAGCACGCTCAAGACGAATAATAATGCCACGCCGTATTTGATGACTTTGAAGAAAATGCCGATTTTAGACAATTTGAAGGGCTTACTGTTCTTGGACATAACGAAACGAATGAGCTTTGTACTTGATATCGGCTGCAAAGTTAAGGAAATAGCCCTTATCCGCATTGCTTACGCCTATTACGCGAAGAAATCATTCCCCATAGGCGCAACGATAGCAGCACTCGACGAAAGCCCCGCAACGCACATAACTAAAACGGCGCACATCTCTTACGAGACGTGCGCCGATATTTTTGAAAACTGCTGCCTTTCGCTTTGTAGCTTGGGCAACGTTAGTTTCAATAGTTGAAGGGTAACGGAGGAGTTAGTTCTTGAAGAAGTCCTTAACTGCTTCGTTGGGAACCATTTGCTCATCAAAGATGTAAGCACCAGTTTTGGGGCTCTTAACCATCTTGATAACCTTGGTGTATGAACGTCCGTCGGTCTTACCTTCCTGGAGCGTTGCGACTGTTTTCTTTGCCATGGTTTAACTGTGGTTTTATTTGATTTCCTTGTGGATGGTCATTCTGCGGAGGATGGGGTTGTATTTCTTCAACTCCAGACGCTCGGGAGTGTTCTTGCGGTTCTTCGTGGTGATGTAGCGAGAAGTTCCGGGGAGTCCGCTTTCCTTCATTTCAGTGCATTCGAGGATTACCTGAACGCGATTGCCTTTAGCTTTCTTTCCAGCCATTGTTTTCTACGTTTTAGCCGATTACCTTAATATTTTTCCAATCGCAATATCCCTTGGCAACTGCGCTGCACAGCGCGGCGTCCAAGCCGACTTTGTTGATAAGACGCAAGCCAGCTGCGCTGAGGCGGAGGCTGATCCAGCAGTCCTGTTCAACATAGTAGAACTTCTTAGTGAACAAGTTTACGTCAAACGAGCGCTTTGTGCGACGCTTCGAGTGAGAAACGTTGTTGCCAATCATGGCTTTCTTTCCTGTAATTTGACAAATCTTAGACATTGCTTTCGCTTTGTTTCTTTTTGAGTATAGGATTGTAGCGGCGTTCGTGCAGTCCCTTGCCGGGTTTCAGGCTTTGTTGTTGCGTAATCTTGGGGTGGTTTCCTTAAATTGACCGGTGTTGCATCATGAAAGGGAACGTGCTGCCACTTACGAGGTGCAAAAGTAGACATTTTTCGTTCTCCGTCAAAGGCTTTGCGCTCTTTTTCAACGTTTTTCCGCCAAAAAAGTCTATTATTGGGGCGGTCAGACGGCTATGGGGAGGCGTTGGACGGGGCTGCTAAATGTTTTCGAGGCGATGAATGAAAATGTTTCCGCGCGAGAAGCGGAGCGCACCTTTCTCCGTCAATTCGCCGAGCATCTGTGACACGCGCAGTCGGGTTGCGCCGAGTTCATCGGCGAGGTCGGTCATTTTTATACGGAGGAACTTTTCGCCGATGAGTTTCACGCTGCGCTGTTGCAGGAACAGGCGGAAGCGCGCTTGCAGGTCAGCCGGCTGTTTCGCCCAGAGCCAGCGGTGCATGTTCTGCGCCTTTGTGCTAAGCTGGTTGTAGTAGTTTATCTGAAACGTGGGGTAACGGCTCAGCAGCGTGCGCACGCTCTGTTTGTCTATCCTCACCATCTGCACGTTCGTTAGGGCACGCAGGGTGTGCGTGTAGCGGTTGTGTAGGCCGAAGAGCGTTTCGAGTTCCACCACGAAGGGGGCATGCAGTCGCTCTCTGTACAGATAGGTATGCTCGGGGCTTTCCATTTCTATCTCCACTTCGCCCTCCAAAACGAGGCAGAGGTGTTCCACCTCCGTGTCGCGTTCAATCATCACGGCGCGCGGCTTGAACGTGTGGAAGTCGAGGGGCGTATGTTCCACGATGTCGAGGAAGTCGAGCCGGCTGAAGCCCTGAAAGAGCGACACCTTGAGAAGTTTGCTTGAGAATGTGTTCGCCATAGCCACAGAGTTAGCTCGTTGCTACTTTCGGTTAGTAAACGTTTTCAGCCGTCCCTTTTCGTCGGCGTAGATAAGGAACGCTTTGAGTTCCTTGCGCTCCGAGAGCAGTTGCTTAGCCTTGTCGAGTCCCATCACCATGAACGCCGTGGCAAAGGCATCGGCTGTGGCGCAGTCGGGGGCGATGACCGTGGCCGAGAGGAGCGAGTGCTGCACCGGTGCGCCGGTGCGTGGGTCGATGGTGTGGGCGTATTTCCGTCCGTTGTGTTCGTAGAAGTTGTGGTAGTTTCCGCTCGTGGCGAGGGCGGCGTTTTCAAGGCTCAGCACCGTTTGCAGTTCGCCGGCGTTGGCGGCTCCGTCTTCTACGGGCTTGCTCACGCCTATCTGCCAAGGCTTGCCCTCGGGGTTGCGCCCTTTAGTTACCACCTCGCCGCCTATTTCAACCATGAAGTTGCGCACGCCGTGTTCCGTCAGCACCTTGGCCGCACGGTCCACGCCGTAGCCTTTGGCAATTGCGCCGCAGTCTACCATCACCCGGGGATCGTCCTTGCGGAGCAGGCTGTCCTTGGTTAGCTCTATGTGGCGATAGCCCACAAACTGGCGCAGGGAGTCCACCTCGTGCTGCGTGGGGAACTGCCCGTGCTTGAAGCCGAAGCCCCAAGCGTTGACAAGTGGCATCACCGTCACGTCGAACGCGCCATCAGTGGCTTCGCTCACCGTGCGCGCCTTTTGCAGCACTTCGTAGAGCATCTCGTCCGTCCGCTCCGACCGTCCGGCGTTGATAGCCGAGAGGGTGCTTTGCTGGTTAAACACGGACATGCTCGCGTCCACGCGGTGGAGTTCGGCGAGCAAGGCACTGTCGAGCTGCTCCGTGCTTTCGTATTTTATGTGGTACGTAGTGCCGAATATCGTCCCTTCGGCCGTTCGGAGGGTGGCCGTGCCGCGTCCGCGCACAATCCAGATCGTAGCCACTATCAGGAACAGGAGGAACACGCCCCCTGCAATTCTTTTATTCATCATATATCGAATATCACGTTAAACGTGCCGCCAAGCACGTGTCCCTCGTTCTTGCCGTAGCCCGGCACGTACCAGGAGTTGTCTACGGCGGTCCGCTTGTTGTAGAGCCGCACCTTGTAGCGGAAAGTCCACCCGAGGTGCAGGATGCCCCACACTTTGGCTTCGAGGCCAAACACGCCCTCGCACCAGTGGTTCGTGCCGCGAACGCCGCTGTAGGCGAAAGGCACGCTCGTGCCGTATATGCCGTCGGTAATGTCGGGGCCGTCGATGTCGAACTTGTAGGTGGAGAAGCCGTACCTGATGCCCACGAGGATGCGCCCCAAGGCCCGGGGATTCTTGGCCACGTTGTAGTCCAGGCCAATGCGGTAGTAGGGCGAATGCACGCGGTAGTGCAGACTGGTTGTCTCGTTGGTGTGGTTGCTTACGCCCATGCCCATCTCGAACGTGGGGAAAAACCGGCCTTTCATGTTGACGCGGGCCGCCGCCTCGTACTGCCCGTAGGGCGTGCAGGTGGCAAGCACCAGTCCGCAAAGGTCGGCCGAAACGCTCACGCCGGCCAGCAGCGGCAGGGGCTTCTGCGCCGCGAGTGCAGCCGCCGCTTCCTCGGGCGAGCTGTACTGCACGCCCTTCACCCTTGTGTCGCCGCCCGTCTGCGCCGGGGCTTTGTCCTGACGCACGGTGTCGGCCACAAGCCGGGGCGTTTGCGCCCTTACGGACACGGCCGCCATGCTAAGGACGAGCAGTAGTACGAAGGAATATGCGGATGTTTTCAACGTCATCGTAATTTACTGTGGTACGTACAAGCGACACGCTGTCGACCGTGAGGGGCATATCGGCCACGTCGTGGCTGGTTGCTCTCACGGCGGTGATGGTGTGGAACACCGAGGCCGGACAGTCGAGCGACTCAAAGTGGGGCTGCAGCGTGTGGGTGACAAACAGCGTGTCCGTGGCCTCTTGTCCGCTCTCGTTGGCGAAGTGCAACAGGAGCGTGTCGCGTTCGCCGCCCTCTTTCAGGGGCAGGAGAAATTCGCTCACGCCGCTCGCCTTGTTGAGCAGCACGGTGTCGAGGCCGGCGGGCGTCACGGTGAGTTCGTCGCTGAGCGTGTACGAGCTTTTGGTGTCGGCCGAGTAGAGGTTGCACTGCATACGCACCACGTTGTCGAGCGGGCAGTCTATGTTGGAACAGGCTGCCGCCAGCAATGCGGCTATGGGGGCAAGTCCGAATCCTACGAGCCTTGCCGCGCCACGGCGGCTCTTTTTATAAGGAATGCGCACGGCGTTTCAATGTATTACGGGGAAGCGTCAGCGGCACAGGCCGCCAATGTTTCTCAGATTTCCTTTTCAATTTGGTAATCGTTGCGCCCCGCGGCGTTGCGGCTTATCAGTTCGCCGAGGAAGCCGGCCACGAAAAGCTGCGTGCCGAGAATCATCATCGTCAGGGCGATGTAAAAGTAGGGGCTGCTCGTCACGAGCGGAGCGGGCACGTTGGTGCAGAGGTGTACGAGTTTCACCGCGCCCACCACCACGCACGCCACGAAGCCGAGGAAAAACATGACGGAGCCGAGGAAGCCGAACACGTGCATCGGTTTCAGGCCGAAACTGTTGAGGAACCACAGCGAGAGCAGGTCAAGATAGCCGTTGACAAAGCGGTTCAGACCGCCGAACTTCGTTTTGCCGAACTTGCGGGCCTGATGGTGCACCACCTTCTCGCCGATGCGGGCGAAACCGGCGTTTTTGGCGAGGTAAGGAATGTAGCGGTGCATTTCGCCGTACACCTCGATGTTTTTCACCACCTCGTTGCGGTAGGCTTTCAGTCCGCAGTTGAAGTCGTGCAGGTTGTGAATGCCGCTCACCTTTCGGGCGGTAGCGTTGAAGAGCTTTGTGGGGATTGTTTTCGACAGGGGATCGTAGCGTTTCTGCTTGTATCCGGACACAAGGTCGTAGCCGTCCTCCGTAATCATGCGGAAGAGTTCGGGAATTTCGTCGGGTGAGTCTTGCAGGTCAGCGTCCATCGTAATCACCACCCTGCCCTGCGCCAGACGGAAGCCGCAGAAGAGCGCCGGGCTTTTGCCGTAGTTGCGGCGGAACTTGATTCCGTGCACATGAGGGTCGTCGGCGGCGAAACGCTCTATCACGTCCCACGAAGTGTCCGTGCTGCCGTCGTTGACGAATATCACTTCGAACGAAAAGTGATGCTCGTCCATCACGCGTTTAATCCACGCGTAGAGTTCGGGCAGACTTTCGGCCTCGTTGTAGAGGGGCACCACCACCGATATGTCGTATTTGTAGTCCATACTCTTATATATAATGTGTATTTGTTCTTATTCGTTCGCCGCAATGCCCGTTCCGCCGCGCCGGCATACAAGGCCAATTACGGCCGCGATGAACGGACCGAAAACCAAGGCGCAGTAGAGCGACATGGCGGCGTAGGTGGCTGCGCCTATCGAGCGGAGCGCGTCGGCAAGTCCCTGCACGCCCTCGCCGCCGGTCATTCGCATTATTTCGGAGTTCATGCCCGACTGCTGCAGGTACTGCTTCATCTCGGGCGTGTCGATAGAACGGGCGTAGTCGGCGAAGATTGCGCCGTTGTCGAAGTATTGCAGATAGACGAACGTGACGAGCGCCACCCACACCGAGGCGTAGAAGCCCGTGAAGAGCGAGTGGAGAAACCCGCTGAGAAACGTGAAGCCGCCGCTCGCCCCCGCCACTGCGTTGCGGAAGCGCATGGTCTGCCAAGCGGCCAGCATCGGGCCGGCCAAAAGCATCACGAAGAAAAGCGTGGAAAAGAACGGCACGGTAAACGACCACTTGAACACCGCAAGCGAAAGCACGCCGAACAGGCCGAGCGTCACGCCGCACTGCATGGCGCTGGCGTTGAGTTCTTTTACCATATAGTTTTTTTGCATAGGTCGGAGCTTTATCAAAAACCTTGCAAACTTACAAAAAATCGCACATTTCCACCGTTTTTGCCCTCACATTGGGGTGCGCCGACGCCGTTTTTCGCAGGTTTTAGCCCCGGGGATGTTCGCGTCGGCCGTACGGGCTACGCACGTCGACCGTACGGGTCACGTGTGTCAGCCGTACGCGCCACGTGCGTAGCCCGTACGGTGTACGCCGTTTTGCCCGGGGGCTGAGGCGACCGTTCGGCGAGCTTATCCCAACGGGCTGACAAGGGACGGCACAAGCCTCCGTTGCGCGGTTTTCCACAGGTCTGCCAGACTGGCCCGCCGAGGGCCTTAGCCGACGGGCGTTCGGAAATATGAAATCCGGAAAAGGGAGAGTTTCGCAGAAAAATTCGTAAGTTTGCAAAAATTGCCATCTTCCGCCCCTGTCACCCGTTTTCAGCGGCGGCGGAAACGCTATAAACACAACAGACCATGGGATTTTTCAGCATTTTCTCGAAGAAAGAAAAGAAAGAAGTACTCGACGCCGGACTCGAAAAAACCAAGACGAGCCTCTTCGGCAAACTGACGCGCGCCATTGCCGGGAAGAGCAAGGTGGACGAGGAGGTACTCGACCAGCTCGAGGAGATACTGATAACCTCCGACGTGGGCACCGACACAACCATCGACATCATTCGCCGCATTGAGGAACGCGTGGCGCGCGACAAGTACGTAAGCACCGCCGAGCTGCACACCATCCTGAAAGAGGAAATCGGAGCCTTGCTCACCCTGAGCGGCAACAGCGACGGCGAGGGCTTCCAAATCCCCGAAGGCAAGAAGCCCTACGTAATCATGGTGGTTGGCGTGAACGGCGTGGGCAAAACAACCACCATCGGCAAGCTGGCCTACCAGTTTAAGCAGACCGGACTGAAAGTGGTGCTTGGCGCAGCCGACACCTTCCGCGCGGCAGCCGTGGAGCAGCTCGTCATTTGGGGCGAGCGCGTGGGCGTGCCGGTGGTGAAGCAGCAAATGGGCAGCGACCCCGCCAGCGTGGCCTACGACACGGTGACTTCCGCCAAGGCGCAAGGGGCAGACGTGGTGATTATCGACACCGCCGGCCGCCTTCACAACAAGGTGGGGCTGATGAACGAGCTGACAAAGATCAAAAAGGTGATGCAAAAGGTCGTGCCCGACGCCCCCGACGAGATACTCCTCGTGCTGGACGGCAGCACCGGGCAAAACGCCTACGAGCAAGCCAAGCAGTTCATCAAGGCCACCGACGTGACGGCCCTGGCCATCACCAAGCTCGACGGCACCGCCAAGGGCGGCGTGGTAATCGGCATCTCGCACCAGCTGAAAGTACCCGTGAAGTACATCGGTCTGGGCGAAAAGATGACCGACCTGCAACCGTTCAACAGCCAAGAGTTCGTCAATTCACTGTTTGAGGGTTCGTCCCTCTGACCCCCGTTTCACAAACGCCCGCACAACATCCCCATCATGGACAATACCGCACGCGCCGCGCTGCGCCACGTCGACATAATCACCATGGGCTGCTCGAAGAACCTTGTCGACTCCGAGAAGCTCCTCAACCTGTTCCTCGAACACGGATTCGAGGTGCACCACAACCCCGAACGCACCCACGGCGACATAGCCGTCATCAACACCTGCGGCTTCATCGCCTCGGCCAAGGAGGAGAGCATCAACGAAATCCTCGCCCTCTGCGAGCAAAAGGAGGACGGCGAGCTGCAGCGCGTATTCGTCATGGGCTGCCTCTCCGAACGCTACATGGACGAGCTGCGCGAGGAAATACCCGAGGTGGACAAGTTCTACGGCAAATTCAACTGGAAGGAGCTGCTCGGCGATTTGGAAGCGGAGTTCACCCTCCCGGCCAAGCCCCGCGAACAAGCCATCACCACACCCTCGCACTACGCCTACCTGAAAATATCCGAGGGCTGCGACCGCAAATGCGCCTACTGCGCCATACCTATCATTACGGGAGCGCACAAGAGCCGCCCCGTAGAGGACATTCTCAACGAGGTGCGCACGCTCGTGGCGCAGGGCGTAAAGGAGTTCCAAGTGATTGCGCAGGAACTCACGTACTACGGCATCGACCTCTACCACAAGCAGATGCTGCCAAGCCTCATTGAACAAATGGCGGCCATACCCGGCGTGGAGTGGATAAGGCTCCACTACGCCTACCCCACCCACTTCCCGACGGACCTGCTGCGCGTGATGCGCGAAAACGACAACGTTTGCAACTACCTCGACATTGCCTTGCAGCACATCTCTGACAGCGTTTTGTCGCGAATGCAGCGCCACATCACCAAGGCGGAGACGCTGAAACTCCTCGCCGACATGCGCCGCGAAGTGCCGGGCATCTGCATCCGCACCACGCTCATGGTGGGTTTTCCCGGCGAGACGGAGGAGGACTTCCAAGAACTCATGGAGTTTGTCCGCACCGCACGCTTCGACCGCATGGGGGCGTTCGCTTACAGCGAGGAGGAAGGCACCTACGCCGCCGAGCACTACGAGGACGATGTGCCTGAGGACGTAAAACAACGGCGGCTCGACCAGCTCATGCTTTTGCAGGAGGACATCGCCGCCGAACTTTCCGAGGAGAAGGTGGGCCGGACGCTCCGCGTGGTGATTGACCGCCAAGAGGGCGACTACTACATTGGCCGCACCGAGGCCGATTCGCCCGAGGTGGACTGCGAAGTACTCATTGAACGCAACGAACAGCGGCCGCTCGCCATCGGCCAATTCTACCAGGCAGAGGTGACGGGCTGCGAGGAGTTCGATCTCTACGCCACCGTAGTGGAATAACAAGGGAACAGGCATTAGCCACAGCACACACCGCACCGTGAACAACAAGGACTTTATCACATCGCTTGCCGTACGCGCAGGGCTCAACACTAAGGACACCCAGAAATGGGTGAACGGCCTCGTGGCCGACATGGCCGAGCAGCTCGACGACTCCACGCAACTAACCATACAGGGCTTCGGTTCATTCGAAGTGAAGAAAAAGATGGAACGCGTCATCGTCAACCCGGCCACGAAGCAACGCAAGCTAATACCGCCCAAACTGGTGTTGGCGTTCAAGCCGGGCGCAACGCTCAAAGAGAAAATGAAGTAAGCCCATACGGCCACGGGAAACGCAGCCGACAAATGCGCCATCTATGAAACAGAAACTCACCCTATCCGATTTTGCCAACCTGCTCTCGCAGCGCGAAGGCGTAAGCAAACGCGACGCCGAAATCTTCGTGCGCGCTTTCTTCGACCTCATTGAAAACGGGTTGGAGCAGGACAAACTTGTCAAAATCAAGGGACTCGGCACGTTCAAGTTGGTCAGCGTGAGCGAACGCGAAAGCGTCAACATCGCCACGGGCGAGCGTTTCCAGATAAACGGACACACAAAAGTGACCTTTACGCCGGACAACTCGATGAAGGAACTCGTCAACCGCCCGTTCGCCCACTTCGAAGCCATCGAGCTGAACGAAGAGACAAGCACGAGCGAATTTGACGAAATAGACGAGGAAATGCGCGAAGCCGAAGAGGAAGAGGAGCAGCCCGAAGCTGAAGACTCCACCGACGAGGAAGCCCCCCCCTCAGCCGAGGAGGAAACTCCGGCAAACGAAGAAGAGAGTCCAGCAGACGAAGAAACAGCCATCCCCACACTGGGCGAAAACGAGGAAGAGCCAGAGGAAACGGCCGAGCCGCAAGTGACCGCCCCCGAGCCGCTCCACATTTCTGAACCGTCCAAGGAAGAGCCGCAACCGAAGCCGCTCGCAGCCACCACCGTACCGGATCAAAGCGAGCCGGCGGCTGACGAGGACATCGTAGTGACCTCCCCCACCCCCATCAGCGCACAAGCGCAGACCGCTCCCGAACCTGAGCCATCGGCCGAGGCGGAAGCACCCGAGCCGCGTACAAGTTCGGCCGGCCACACCAGCAACACGGGCGGCGGCTACGTTTACGAACCCGTTCCGCTCCCAAAGAAGCGAAACGTTTGGAAGGCGGTGGCTCTTGCGCTCGCCACGTTCATCCTGATGGCAGTGAGCTATTTTGCCGGATACTACCGTGTGCTTTGCCCCACCTGCCACGAGGAAGAGTTCGTGATGGACACAATCGCCTCGCAGCCCAAGGCCGTTTCCGTTACCGACACCGTAGCCGCTCCCGAAAAAGAGGAAAAGCCTGATACGGTGAAACCCGCTCCGGCCGAAAAGGCGGACACCGCCGCAAAGCCAGCAGCCCCCAAGCTCGCGCCACAGCCGAAGACTGAGGAAAAGAAGGCTGAACCAGCCAAACGCCCAACTACGCACACCGTGAAAACGGGCGACAACGTGTACCGCATAGCCCGTAAATACTACGGTTCGGACAGCTACGCCGAACGCATCATCAAGGCAAACAACCTCAAAAACGCCAACACCATAACCGTGGGAATGACGCTCACCTTGCCTTGAACGGACAACCTAAGGGTGGTTCTATAAATTACCACCGTAAATTATCAGAATTGGGTGACTTTCGTTTTGTCATCTTTCGGACTCTTTTCCGCCCCAATTGCTTGTTCGCTCAGTCGCATAGCCCGCTATGCTCCTTCGCTCTCAAACAATTGGAAC